>JAHJNE010000233.1 GCA_018820995.1 Gammaproteobacteria bacterium
GCCCGAAAGAGCATAAGCGGTGCGGGTCGCTGTACTGCCGCTGCGCCAATCAATTTTCTGCATGGTTAAAGACACCGGATCGATCAGATACATCTCCTGTCCGGCAAAGCCAATGGTCTGAGTCAGAGATTTATGGCCGGTAATAGTGCCAATGCGGCTCGTCATTCCTGCCGGATTTGGCAGTTTTACTGCGCTGAATTCGTCCGCTTTTTGTTGGACGACCAACACGCCGTCAGTACAACCAAACAGACTGTAGTCTTTTACCGAATAGCTACCATGCAGTCCCGGGCATTGTTCGACAAAACGCTCTTTTAGCGTCATTGTTTCTCCGTCTTGCTGATACCACTCGACCTGGGTTGGCAGCGTGTCGTTGGCAGTCTCTGGGCGAAAAGTCGTTAACAGATGTTTGCCACGAGGTTCGGCAGTACCGTGCATATTAAGCGCCAGTTGCAGCGTCTGGCTTACTTTTGCTTGTCCAATACTGGCATCTGTCAGCATAGTCACGCTGGAGTTTTGCTGTGGCGTTGTCGCACCATCAAAGAAGATGGCGGCTTGACCGGCGTGAACTTCATAGTGAGTTGGCGCGGGTCCTTTTAATATAAAGGCGGATAACTGTGGGTTTTGCAGATAGTCATGCAGGTGATCCCCATGATCTTCCTGCCATACGCCACCATCAACAAACCGCACTTGATGATCATTGCGTTGCAGTAGCAAGGCATAACGACGGTCTGGACTGGCATAAACACTATGCACCGGCAACTTTACATCAAAACTGTCAATTTGCTTTTTATCATTGAGATCATAGATATAAACATTATTGGTTGCGACAGAGCTAAGCAGCAGTCGTCCACCACTTTGTACTTTTGGATGTTCGTGCACAGGCTGTGGTTTGCCTTCATGACTGTGAGTTGAAGAATCACAAGCGGTTAAGGCCAATAATATGGCTGTGCTGACGACAGTTTGGCGCGCAAATTTGCTGAACACTGGAAATCTCCCTGAATTAATGAAATGTTATATTATAACATTTTGTGCCGTTTGCAATCTTCCGTTTGCGAATTGAGATAAATCGGTGCTGGTAGCAGTTGGAATGCAAGTTGTTGTAGGCTAGTTCTGAAGTTCTGAAGTTCTGAAGTTCTGAAGTTCTGAAGTTCTGAAGTTGTGGTGATGTTTGAAGCCGTTGTTAATACCGAGGTGGTGCAGACATGGCTGCGAGCCCAGTGGCTGCGCAGCGTTTTTAAAAGTGTCATTAGAGGGGAGGGGGAATTATCTAAAGTCCCCGAAGCCGAACTAAGGTGAAGTTAAAGCTTTTTGCGGGCGCTTAAACGAACCCATTCTTCTTTGACTGCAATGGGGTCGAAGATAAATTCTGTGCTGTATGCATCAATCACCGATTGCGCCTGACTTTCCAGAATACCGGATAACGCTAACAAACCACCTGGTTTTACGTAAGCACTGATAATGGCACTTAATTCTGCGAGTGGCCCAGCTAAAATATTAGCGACCACCACGTCGGCTTGAAGCGACGGCTGATCTTTGGGTAAATACAATTCAATCTGATCGGCGACGTTATTGCGCGTCGCATTTGCCAGGCTTGCTTCGATGGCTTGCGGATCGATATCCACCCCAACAACACGTTTGGCGCCCAGTTTTAATGCGGCGATGCCCAAAATGCCCGAGCCACAACCAAAATCAACCACTGTTGCTGCTGATAAATCCTGTGCATCCAGCCACTCCATGCAAAGTGCCGTCGTAGGGTGCGTCCCTGTACCAAAAGCCAGACCCGGGTCGAGCATCACATTGACCGCGGTTGGATCCGGAATATCACGCCAGCTAGGGCACACCCATAGTCGTTTACCAAAAAGGATCGGGTGGAAATTATCCATCCACTCGCGTTCCCAGTCTTTGTCTTCCAGTTGCTCAAGTTTGTATTGCACGCCATGTTTAAACAAACTGACTTGCTCCAGTTGTTTAATCACTTTATCCATTTTATGTTCGGCATCAAACAAGCCAACGACCACCGTATTAGCCCAATAAATGACTTCACCCGGCAAAGGTTCATAAATAGGGGTGTCCTGTGCATCAACAAAGCTAACGGCTTGTGCGCCCCAGCTCATCAGCATATCGCTGACGGTTTCAGCATGTTTTTCGGTGGTGTGAACGCGTAATTGGATCCAAGGCATGGTGTCAGTCCGGCAACTTAAATTTATGCAAATGTAAGGCAAAGGATTTTAACAGCTTTCGGAAGGCTTAGCACCGCTCGGCTTGTTGCTATGAAGCATAGGCGCTGATTTTTAGTCAGAAAAAAAGCCCCAATTGGGGCTTTTTACACACAAATGAGCGTTATTTCAGCCCAAGTTTATGTTCCAGATAATGGATATTGGTGCCGCCTTTATTGAAATTCACATCGGTCATAATTTCTTTGTGTAAATCAATATTGGTTTTGATACCACCGACCAGCAGTTCACTTAAAGCATTGCGCATGCGGGCAATTGCAATTTCACGGCTTTCGCCATAAGTGATCAGCTTGCCAACCATTGAATCGTAGTTTGGTGGTACGGTGTAATCGGCATAAATATGCGAATCCCAACGCACGCCATTGCCACCTGGCGGGTGGAAACGGGTAATGGTTCCGGGTGACGGAATAAAAGTTTTTGGATCCTCAGCATTGATCCGGCATTCCACCGCATGGCCACGAATCACGATATCAGATTGTTTGATCGACAACGGCATGCCAGAAGCGATGCGCAGCTGTTCTTTAATCAAATCAACGCCAGTGATCATTTCTGTGACTGGATGCTCAACCTGAATCCGGGTGTTCATCTCGATAAAGAAAAACTCGCCGTTTTCAAATAAGAACTCAAAAGTACCGGCACCACGATAGTTCAGATCGATACAAGCCTGAACACAACGGCCACCGATAAAGTCACGCAGTTCTTGAGTAATACCAGGCGCTGGTGCTTCTTCGACCACTTTTTGGTGGCGACGTTGCATTGAACAATCGCGCTCACCTAAGTGAATTGCTTTACCCTGACCATCAGCAAGCACCTGAATTTCGATGTGACGTGGGTTTTCCAGGAATTTCTCCATGTAAACCATGTCATTGCCAAAGGCAGCTTTTGCTTCGGCTTTGGTCATTTCAATCGAAGAGACCAGTTCTTCTTCGCTGCGCACAACGCGCATACCACGACCACCGCCGCCGCCAGCTGCTTTGACGATAATTGGGTAACCAATCCGTTTGGCGATGGCTTTGTTAGTGTCTGCGTCGTCACCGACTGCACCGTCAGAGCCAGGTACACAAGGGACGCCAGCTTTTTTCATCGCTTCGATGGCCGATACTTTATCGCCCATTAAGCTGATTGATTCCGGCCTTGGGCCGATGAAAATCAGACCACTGTCTTCAACTTGCTGTGCAAAGTCAGCGCGCTCGGCTAAAAAACCATAACCAGGGTGAATAGCCTGAGCATTGGTCACTTCAGCAGCGGCAATCAGCGCCGGAATGTTTAAATAGCTTTGTGGTGATGGCGCCGGACCAATACAAATGGTCTCATCGGCCAGCAGCACGTGTTTTAGATTACGGTCGACAGTGGAGTGCACTGCGACAGTCTTGATGCCGAGTTCTTTGCAAGCGCGTAAAATACGCAGCGCAATTTCTCCCCGGTTGGCAATCAGCACTTTTTCTAACATGGGTCGGCCTTTTGAATTATTCAATCACAAATAAAGGCTGGTCAAATTCAACCGGCTCGCCGTTTTCCACCAGAATTGCAGTGATGGTGCCTGCTTTGTCAGACTGGATTTGGTTCATCATTTTCATTGCTTCAACGATACACAAGGTATCGCCCACTTTGACTGTTTGGCCAACTTCTGCAAAGTTTTTCGAGGTTGGTGAGGCGGCACGATAGAAGCTACCGACCATTGGTGAACGTAACTGATGACCTGTAACGACTGGCGCTGCTGCTGGCGCAGCAACCGCTGGCGCTGCTTGCATTGGAGCCGCTTGCATAGGTGCTTGTTGATATTGCATTGGCGCATAGTGCTGAACCGGGCCACCGCGGCTGATGCGAACAGATTCTTCGCCTTCGGTGATTTCCAGCTCATTGATACCTGATTCTTCCAGAAGCTCGATCAGTTTTTTAATTTTTCTAATATCCATGACGATGATGCCTGACTTAGTTGAGTAAAGTTAAGGGTTATTGGTCGTGTTGTTCAAAGTAGATACTGCCGATTCCAAAGCATATCGGTAACCATTGGCGCCAAGGCCGCAAATGACCCCTTTGGCAATATCTGATAAATAAGAATGTCGGCGAAATGTTTCACGGGCGTGTACATTCGACAGATGAATTTCAATAAATGGGATCGCCACTGCCAGCAGTGCATCGCGGATCGCAACACTGGTGTGGGTAAAAGCACCTGGATTAATCAGAATAAAATCCTGTTTCCCCAGTGCTTGCTGAATGGCAGTCACTAACTCATGTTCTGCATTTGACTGCAGGTGAGTGAGTTCAACATTCAGGGTTTGGGCATGAAGGCCTAATTGCTCAACAATTTGCTCTAAAGTTGCGGCACCATAGATATGAGGCTCACGCTGACCCAGCATATTCAGGTTAGGGCCGTTTAGAAGCAAAACGCGTAAAACTGAAGCCATTTGTTGCCTATTCCGTTGAAGATCCACTATCTGCGATTATCTTGCCAAAGGCTGGTGGAAAAAGCATCTTTTTCCTATTTTTGCCAGTTGGCTTTGCAGAGTTGCCGCTTATTATAGTGAAATCGCAGCAAATGGCAGCAAAATACTGGTCTTATCAGCAGAGTGGAACTTTTTTCAGGCTTTTGAGTCGTGCGGGAAATTGCTGAGACTGCAGCAGGCGAAAGTCAACACTTGCGCCAGCTGCAGCCCGATCAAGCAATTTTGCTAAGGGGTATTCAAGCTGGCTAAATGCGCCTGAAAATCGGCTGGTGGCATAAATCCAGTGATCCTTGATTGCGTTAATTCACTGCCATTTGGTGCAAAAAACAGCAATGTCGGTAATCCAAGCACACTAAATTTGTCCAGAACTTGCTGATCTTCCTCTGAAGCCTTGGTCACATCAATCCTCAACAAGCGGATTTTCGCCATTTCGGTTTTCACACCGGCATCAGCAAAAGTGATATGTTCAAATTCCTTACAGGCGACACACCATTCGGCGTACAAATCCAGCATCACAAATTGGTTTGCGGCTTTGGCGGTGGCAAGTTCACGATCTAAATCTGCCAGTGTTTTGATATCAATAAATTTCCCAGCATCGGTATTGTCTGCAGTCATTGACGATGTTGACGGCGTCGATGTAGGTGATGAAACCGGCCACCAAAACCGTTGATTCATTAATAAAGTGCTGAAGACCACAAGAGTGGCAAGCAGCCACAGTAATGATTTTACTGCTGGTTTTTGTAGTTCCTGCTGGGTGAGGTGTAAAAATAGCGCAAACGTCAGCAATAACACACTCAGCAATACCATCAGGACTTGATCCGGTAAAATACGCTCTAAAAGCAATAACGGCACCGACAATAATAAAAAGCCAAAGATCGCTTTGACCCGATCCATCCAAGCTCCAGGTTTTGGCAGGAATTTCCCGCCGGTACTGCCCAACACCAACAACGGCAAGCCCATGCCCATACTGAGCACATACAATACCAAAGCGCCGTAGGCCATATCGCCGGTTTGGGCGATGTACAACAGAACGCCGGTCAGTGGTGCCGTCGTGCAAGGGGAGGCCACCAATCCGGACAATGCCCCCATCACCAGTGCACTTTTGGCGCTGCCACCTTGTTGTTTGTTACTGATATTGCCAACTTTTTCTTGCCAGCTACTCGGCAGTTGCAAATTGATCACGCCAAACATCGCTAAAGCGAGCAAGACAAACAACAAGCTGATGCCAATTAACACCGCCGGGTGTTGGAAATAAGCCTGAAATTGCACACCAGCGCTGGCAACAACTAAGCCCAATAACGAGTAGGTGATCGCCATCCCTTGTACGTAAGACATCGACAAACTAAAGGCTCGGCCCGTACTCAGTTGTTGACCTTGGCCAACAATAATACTGGTTAAAATCGGATACATCGGAAAAACACAAGGCGTGAATGCCAGACCTAACCCCAATAAAAAGAACAGACCTAAGGTCCACAGGCTGCGGTCCTGACCAAGCCGCTCAGCCAATTCAGTTTGTTGTGAGATCGGCGCAGTATTTTGTACTGCGTGTTGGTCGGCTGCATCTACCGACGTCGTTTCTCCGGTTATTTCAGAGACCACTGCGGCTGCCGATGCCTTGGTTTGAATAATCGGGATCTCTATTGTAGTGACTGGATAGCATAAACCCGCTTCGGCGCAGCCTTGGAAGCGAACTTTTAACTTTGCTTCCTGATCAATATTTGACAGTGGAATGCTGAGGATCAACTGATGGCGATACACTTCGGTTTGACCGAAGTATTCATCTTCGTGTGGCATGCCAGTCGGAAAAGTGGGGTGTGAGAAGCTGACCGCAACACCGGCAAACTTAAATTTGTCTTTATACAGGTAATAACCGTCGGCAATCTGAAAGCTAATTTTCAGCTCATTTTCCTGTTGAATAAAATCCGTTGCAAAAGCTTGTTCAACAGGCAAAAAAGTATTGCTTTGCCCAAGTTTGTTAAGAATATCATTTGCTTGCAGCGGTGCTGCAATCAAAAGCATCAGCAAAAAACTATAAATACGAAATCTCAATTTAACTTCCTTTCATCGCGATGCACTTGGCACCTTCGGTAGCGATTAGCAGCTTTTCTTTAAGTAGCATTGCACTCAAGCAGTCTGCGGTGTTTGGTGCGGTGCGTATCAACCCTAGGTTTTGTCAGTCCTACTATACGCACCCAGTGGCTTTAAGGTCTTGCCCTTTGGCGACAAAATGACAAAAAGTCCGGGCAGTCAATGTTAAAGAACAAAGGCATCACTAAGACCGTTGCCTGCCGATTTTACTTTCAACTGTCTGAAAAAGTCACTCATCGCTATTTCCGAAGCTGGGGAACTCGTAGATTTTTTTCCGGGCACCCTTGGTTTTTTTTTCGAATTGCCCCATATAGCTGTCACAACGATTTTAACGTCAATGTTAAACCCCCAAACGCTTTAGGAGAAATGAAGCATGAATATTCGTCCATTACACGACCGCGTGATCATCAAACGCCTGGAAGCAGAAAGCAAATCGGCCGGTGGTATTGTTCTGACCGGCGCTTCTGCTGAAAAATCGACCCGTGGCGAAGTGGTTGCAGTCGGCAACGGTCGTATCCTGGAAAATGGCACTGTCCGTCCTTTAGACGTCAAAGTTGGCGACAAAGTGATCTTCGGCGCTTACGTTGAACGCACTGAAAAAATTGAAGGCCAGGAATACGTCATCACCAAAGAAGACAACATTCTGGGTGTGATCACTGAATAATTTCAGGTTCAGCACACTGCATTAAACGAATTGCATTTCACGAATTAATTGAATACAAATTTCCGAGGAATTTTCAAATGGCTGCAAAAGACGTACGTTTTGGCGATGAAGCCCGTAACAAGATGCTGAAAGGCGTCAACATTTTAGCAAACGCAGTGCGCGTCACTTTAGGTCCAAAAGGCCGTAACGTGATTCTGGACAAGTCGTTCGGCGCACCATTAATCACTAAAGATGGTGTTTCTGTTGCCAAAGAAATCGAGCTGGAAGATAAGTTCGAAAATATGGGCGCGCAAATGGTGAAAGAAGTTGCTTCTAAAGCCAATGACGAAGCTGGTGACGGTACGACAACTGCCACAGTGTTAGCGCAAAACATCATCAACGAAGGAGTGAAAGCCGTTGCTGCCGGTATGAATCCAATGGATTTAAAACGTGGTATCGACAAAGCAGTAATTGCTGCGGTTGCTGAATTAAAAGCGTTATCACAACCTTGTGCTGATTCAAAAGCCATCGCGCAAGTCGGTACTATTTCTGCCAACTCTGATGACGAAATCGGCCAAATCATTGCCAATGCGATGGATAAAGTTGGCAAAGAAGGCGTGATCACGGTTGAAGAAGGCCAAGGCCTGGCGAATGAGCTGGCTGTGGTTGAAGGTATGCAATTTGATCGCGGTTACTTGTCTCCGTACTTCATCAACAACCCGGAAGCGGGCCAGGTCGAACTGGACAACCCATTCATCCTGACGGTTGATAAAAAAATCAGCAACATCCGTGAACTGTTACCAGTACTGGAAGGCGTCGCTAAATCTGGCAAGCCATTGTTGATCATCGCTGAAGATTTAGAAGGCGAAGCCTTAGCAACTTTAGTTGTTAACAACATGCGCGGTATCGTCAAAGTGTCTGCAGTAAAAGCACCAGGTTTTGGTGACCGTCGTAAAGCCATGCTGCAAGACATCGCAGTATTGACCGGTGGTGTGGTGATTTCTGAAGAAATCGGCCTGGAGCTGGAAAAAGCAACCTTAGAAGATTTAGGTACTGCCAAACGTGTATTGATCACCAAAGACAACACCACCATCATTGATGGTGCCGGTGAGCAAGAAGCGATTAACGGCCGTGTGAAGCAAATCCGTCAGCAAGTTGAAGATGCGACTTCTGATTATGACAAAGAAAAACTGCAAGAACGTCTGGCAAAATTAGCCGGTGGCGTGGCAGTGATCAAAGTCGGTGCTTCGACTGAAATCGAAATGAAAGAGAAAAAAGCCCGTGTTGAAGATGCGCTGCATGCAACCCGCGCTGCGGTTGAAGAAGGCGTAGTCCCTGGCGGTGGTGTGGCACTGGTTCGTGTTGCTGCGATGCTGTCTGAACTGCGTGGCATTAACGAAGATCAGAACCACGGTATCAAAATTGCGCTGCGCGCGATGGAAGCACCACTGCGTCAAATCGTTGATAACGCCGGTGATGAGCCATCAGTGGTTGTAAACAACGTGAAAGCCGGTACCGGTAACTATGGTTACAACGCGGCAACAGGCATTTACGGCGACATGCTGGAAATGGGTATCCTGGATCCAACCAAAGTTACCCGTTCTGCGCTGCAGTTTGCTGCTTCTGTTGGTTCATTGATGATCACAACCGAAGCGATGGTCACTGAACTGCCGAAGAAAGATGCACCTGCAATGCCTGATATGGGCGGCATGGGTGGCATGGGCGGCATGATGTAATTTTTTACATTATTGTTTCTCAAAGGAAAACCCGGCATAAGCCGGGTTTTCTATTAATGAAGATAATGAATTCCTTTGCAAAATTCGTCATAGAAAATCCGTTGGTTGGATGGTTGTACTCTGGATCATGGAATTCCTCACAACATCAGACCGTGACTTTCAGATTTTTCCGTTCATATTTTTCCTAGTCCGGCTCTCTTCTCAAATTTTCGCTTTCAAATTTGTTCTCTCAAACTTTTTCTCTCAAAGATAAGCCTGTAGTGGACTTTGGAGTCGTCGTTCGCTAAGACCAGAACTTCACATTTGATGTCATATTAGTGTCACTTTAGATAGCACTTTTATTACACCACAGGCTGTTGTCAGACACTGTTATGCTGCATATATGACACTTCTCCAATTCGTCATATCAGTCGTTTGATAGCAAGCGTTGTTGTCATTTTCATCTTCATTATCAGGGCTGCAACTTTATTGTCAGTCCAAATAAACCCGTCAGAGACTGCATCAACGACAACTTCATGTCATCAGCCGACTCCAGATCTGGCTATGTGCCCATCAGTTCGATCTGAAACGGCGCTGAGGCAAACAGCTTCCAAGACAGCAACTACAGCAGCATAAAATAAAACCACCAATCGCTACGTATCAAACAAGCAATTAGTTCCATCAGAAATTAAGTACTGAAAAATGTCACTGGTCTCACTTTGATAAAAATCTGACAAGGCGCTGCGCAAGGGCGCGAAATGCTGCTGACACCGACCAATGGTTTTGGTAAAAAAATCTGAGTTTATTATCAGGTAAATATCAAGAATAAATAACTTCAATGTAAACAAAGCTGCAAACTTCCTTCGTAGTATGGCCGCCACTTCGTCAGCCACTTTGTGCCGCTGGTCCGTCATTTAGACCAGTTATCGGTAGCCACTTCCCGTTACAGCAGGAGTGGCCGCACGGCAAGTGAATGACCAAATTTTGGTGTGCTTGAAACAAGGAAACAGTGATGAAATTGGCGGGCATTTTTTCCGGGATGGGATCGCAATGGCCATCGATGGCGCAAACACTGTTGCCACATTGGCCAGTGTATGGGCAAGAATTGGCAAAACTCGATGTGCTGATCCAACAACAGTTTGGTTGGTCGGTCAGTCAGTTATTAGAAAATGCGGATGCAGCAAAGCTGGCAAAACCAGACATCGCGAATCCTTGTATTTTTGCGGTGCAGCTGGCGTTATTTCGTCAATTACAGGCGTTGGGACTGCACTTTGATATGGTGCTGGGACACAGTACCGGTGAATTTGCCGCCGCCTGCGCCGCAGGTGTATTAAGAGAAGTTGATGCGCTGCAATTGATGCATAGCCACAATCAGTTGATTGAGCTGGCGAGTCAGCAGACCGGTTATGCAATGGCGCAGTTGACACTAACCGATGCTGAACTTGTCCATGCGCAACAGCTGCAGCCTGATCTATGGCAGGGCGTTGTGGTCGCAGCGCAAAATAGCCCTCAAACACAAATTGTCAGTGGACCTGAGTTACAGCTGCAATCGCTCGTTCAGGCACAACAAACACAACAACGTTTCGCCCGCTTATTAAGTGGCGCCGTGCCATTTCACAGTCCTTATCTACCTGAGTTCACGACGGAAGTGCCCCAGATCGAGCCGCAACAGGCGGCAATGGCACTTTATTCCAGCCTGCGTGGCCGACAACTGGCTGCCGCTGAAATGGATACAACTTATTGGCAGCAGCATATTCGCCAACCTGTGCGGTTCTACTCAGCGGTACAACAGATGTTGCAAGATGGCGCTGACTGTCTGCTGGAAATTGCCCCGCATCATATTTTGCTTTTTAGCTTGCATGACATTGCCAAAGCGTATGGTGCCCAGACTCGGGTTATACCGACGTTAAAACGTGATGCCGATTGCCATCAACAGCTGCAGGCAGCGTTAGCCGCGATTGCTACAGAGCCAGAAATGACGAGCGCGATTCATTCCGAAAGCACAAGTTCAGCCGTATCGACCTCAGCATCTAAAGAGAAGGTGTTGCAGGTGATTTGTCGTCAGTTGCAATTGTTGTTGCCTGAAGTTTCGAAAGAGCTTGACCCGGCACGTGGATTTTTCCAGCTAGGTTTGACGTCGGTGCAGGTGCTGACATTTTGCCAGCGCTTGGCCGCTGAGCTCAACTGTGCGCCAGACTTCAGCTGGTGCTTTGATTACCCAACGCCGTTGCAGTTGGCGGCAGTGCTATCTGGTGCAGCACAATTATCAGTGCCAACTAGCACCACTGCGGCTGCTTGTACGGAAATTGCGATTGTCGGCATGGGCTGTCGTTTTCCGGGCGGCGCCAATAATCCTGAGCTGTTTTGGCAACATTTAGTCGAAGGGAAGTCTGCCATTTGCGAAGTACCGGCCGAACGTTGGCAAGCGGATGCCTATTATGCTGCGGACGATACTCCGGGTAAGAGCCGCTCGAACTGGGTCGGTTTTCTAAAGGATTGGGACGTCCGGCAGTTTGACGCAGCCTTATTTGATATCAGCCCGGCTGAAGCGCGCGCCCTTGATCCGCAGCAGCGGTTATTACTTGAGGTGACCTATGA
>JAHJNE010000021.1 GCA_018820995.1 Gammaproteobacteria bacterium
CGGTGGCATAAATACTGAAGTTTTGTTCGGCCCATTTGTAACCCAATTCATATTGGGTCACTTCTTTGATCAACTTGTCACCTTGCTGATAAGCACCATAGTTATCACGGAAGTCATCAAAGTAGGGCATTTTATTGCCACGATTCACCCGCGCGAAAACACCCATATTGGTTTGAAACATCCAGTTGGTACCGGCGGTCCAGGCAATTTTGCTTTCTTCGTAATCGACCGTCTTGCTGGTTTTTCCGGTCAAACCTTCGTCGACTGAATAACTGACCTGATGATTTTCATTGCGTAATCCCAGATCCAGTGTCCAGTCATCATTGAGCTGCCATTCGCCCGCCACGTAAAGCGCCCTGGTGGTGCCATCGCCACTAGCGTTGATGTCATAATTCCAGCCACAGCTATCTTGAGAATCGTTACAGGCAATGCCGGTCAGCATTTCGCCGCCTGATTGCACCACATGCCAGGCCTGATTGCCGATAGACCACCAATCCTGAACATCATATTGCGTACTATAAATGCCAAAGGTATAGCGGCCATAGTCGGCATTGTGGGTAATGGCTAAATCATTGGTGAATGCATGCAAATCTTTCAGCACCACCCAACGCCCAATCTTCTGTACGTCGGTGTTGCTGTTATAAACAGTACCACTGGCCACACCGGTTGCTGACATCGCGTTGTCGGCGACAGTGCCAAGTTTCACCGCGCCACCTTCCGGCACCAAACCTAAGGTATTGGCAGCACCATCAGTCAGATTCATCCGGTAAACCAAGGTCCAGTTATCACTGAGATCCAATTCGGCATTGACGCCGCTGATGCTGCCGTCCCAGCCACGACCGTCGCCAATATCAATATTCATTTGTTCGCCATTCGGGCCAAATTGAATACTTGCCTGACGGTTCATCGGGCCAAGCTGAGTGTATTGATTATCCACTGCCGCCACGTTTAACGGCGCCGGTAGATACCACACACCATGATCGTCGGTATCGCGGTGGAATAAACTGATCTGCCCGTTATCCAGTTCTTTGGTCAGATTGAGGGTAAATTGCCGGCCTTGCTCGGAATTAAAACCGGCATCGCGCACACCTTCTGAGCTACTGACATAACCGCCAAACATAAAATACAATTTATCGGCTAATTCGCCGCTGACCACGCCATCCAGCCGTTGCAAGCCATAATCGGCGGTCGAGAACTTCAGCAGACCTTCGGTTTGCTCTGAACCTTCTTTCAGTCTGAAGTTGGTGGTTAAACCAGGCTGACCGTTGGAAATAACCGGGGTTGAGCCGCCACGTAATGCTTCCATAAAGTCGATCGTTTCATCGATGCGAAACATCGAGGAGTTTTCCAGGAAAGATAAAGTCGGGGCTGGAAAAATCGGTGCACCTTGCAACTGCACCGTTAAAAATGGCGCATCGCCGCCGCTTGGAAAGCCACGGACAAAAACATTGG
This sequence comes from Gammaproteobacteria bacterium, assembly GCA_018820995.1. Lineage (GTDB taxonomy): Bacteria > Pseudomonadota > Gammaproteobacteria > Enterobacterales > Alteromonadaceae > Pararheinheimera. The sequence continues at coordinate 1,453 of JAHJNE010000021.1, forward strand.
CGCCAGCGACACCGCCCGAGCTTTCCGCCCAGACGCCCGGGACTAAGGTAAATAGTTCGGCGGTGCTTTTTGGATTCATCCGCTCAATCGCCGCTTCCGAGACGCTGGTAATGGCGTAAGCGCTGTCGACCTTCCGACCGGACATACCGCTGGCCCGACCGGTCACGACCATCAGTTCAATTTCATTTTGTTCATCCGTTGCTGCTGAGCTGTTGGCAGCAGTGGTGGCTGACGTTGTTTGTTGCGTTGCGTCTTGTGGCAAAGCTGCGGCCAGGCTCTGTCCAAATGGCAAGCCACAGGCCAAAACCAGTGGCAATGCCTTACAGGTTAACTTGTTCATTGTCTGTTCTCCCTTGTCTGTTGTGCTGCAGCTGTTGCTGAAGTTATGTGCTGCAAAAATAACATAGCGAGGATTGCAATCGATTGCAATAGATTGAAAGTACTTTTTGCAAACGATTGCATAGACTTGATTTTACCAATTCCACCAAAACACCGATTGCCGCTCGACCCAAAGAGGTGCATTTGTCATAATCAGCCATAAAGTGAAGTCTGGTATGGGAAAAATACAGCATGGCGGTGCGGAAAAATTTAACGCTGGCAGATATTGCAGCCCTGGCGCAGGTGTCTGAAAGTACAGCCTCAAGAGCGCTGCGTGATAATCCTGTGATCAATATCGATACCCGCATCCGGGTGCAAGAGATTGCAAAGGCGCATCAATTTAACGTCAACGCCAAAGCCCGCAGTTTACGGACCCAAAAAAGCCATACCATTGCCGTCATTGTGCTGTTTGATGCCAAAACTCAGCAGGCCATTTCGGATCCGTTTTTATTGGAAATTCTGGGCGTGATCGCCGATGAACTGACCCGCCGTGGGTATGACATGCTGCTAAGCACCAGCAAAACCACCGATAAAGACTGGCAAAACTACTATCTTGATTCCCGCCGCGCCGATGGCCTGATTATCATCGGGCAGGGCGAACATGATCCGCGTATCGGCCAGCTGGCCGCCATCGATGCGCCGGTGGTGGTGTGGGGCGCGGGTAGCGACGATGACCGGCCGATTTTTGTTGGAAGTCAGAACCGGATTGGCGCGATGACCGCAACCAGTCATTTATTGGCACAAGGCTGTAGCCATATTGCGTTCTTGGGGGATGTTCGTCACAACGAAATTGAACTTCGTTACGCTGGTTATCTGGATGCTTTAGCCCAGGCAGGGCTTGATCAAAGCGCCGCCTTGCAAATTACCACCGACTTTACGGCGCAAGATGCGTACCTTAAAACTCAACATTATTTGCTACAACGCTTACCAGAGCTGGATGGTATTTTTGCCGCCAGCGATGCCATTGCGTTGGGGGCAATGAAAGCGCTGCAAGAATATGGCGTGGCCATCCCGCGTCAGGTGGCAATTTGTGGTTTTGACGATATTGCGATGTCAGCCTATTGCTCACCGTCATTGACGACGGTGAAACAAGATACCCAAACCGGCGGCAAGCTGCTGGTCAGCAAATTACTGGCACGCATTGACGGCGAAAGCTGCGATTCTGAATTATTGCCGGTTCGCTTGTTAACCCGTCAAAGCAGTGCCCGCTAATTAGCTGACGCCTTTATCGTTGCAAAGCCGTGAAACATTGGCGTAGCAACAACGGCGTTAGCATGCCGGTAGTTGGCAACACCAAATCAGCCTGTGATAAAGCGGCGGGAGTACCAATGCCGACTGCGATCATCCCGGCCGCTTTCACCGCACGAATTCCTGCGGGCGCGTCTTCGACACCAATACAACAGGCGGGCGGCACGGCCAGCGCGGTGCTGACCGCCAGGAAAATATCCGGTGCTGGTTTTCCTTGGGCTTGTAATGCCGGATCGGCAATAAAATCAAAAGCCTGTGTGAGTTTTAATCGTTCAAGTACCAAAGGTGCATTGCGGCTTGCCGACGCTAACCCTAATAACAAACCTGCAGCCCGCAAGTGAGTCAGTAATTCCGGCACCAGCGGGAATACGTCGTGCGGCTGCATATCAACCAGCAACTCCAGATAACGCTGGTTTTTCCAATCACTCCAATGTTGCAGGGCTGCATTGTCGAGTGTTAGCCCGCCTTGTTGCAGAATAAGCTTCAGCGATCCCAGCCGGTCGACACCTTTGAGTTGTTCATTGTCATGCCGGGTAAACTTAATGCCAAGTTCTGTCGCCAGTTGTTGCCAGGCCAGAAAATGAAACTCAGCGGTGTCGGTAATGACACCGTCTAAGTCAAAAATCACGGCTTGTAATTGCTCCGTTGCAAGCGTCATGGTTGCACTCCATTTTGAACGGTTTTTTGCTCACCGACCTCAGTTAAAGAGATCGCAACCGCGCCTTGCCACAACGTAAGTGCCGGGCCACTGAGTAACTGATATTCCGTTTGCTGTTGGCAAAACCGCAGTTGCAGCAAACGACCTTGCCAGGTCAGGCGAAATTTTAGCTCCGGCCAATCGACTGGTAATTGTGGCGTAAAATGCAGACCATCCTCGCGGCAACGCATGCCGGCAAAACCGTTAACCAACGCCAGCCAGCTGCCTGCCATACAAGCGATATGCACGCCAAACTCGGTATTGTGATGACGGTTGTCCAGGTCCATCCGCAGGGTATCGCGTAAAAAATGCAGTGCTTTGCCCGGTTCGCCGGTTTCCGCATACGCCAGGCTGTGAATACAGCTCGACAAGCTGGAATCATGGGTGGTCAATGGCTCGTAATAGGCCAGGTTTTTGGCTTTTTGCGCTGTTGAAAACTGCTGATCTAACAGTACCATGGCCAGCACTACATCGGCCTGTTTGAGCACCTGATGGCGGTAAATCACCAGTGGGTGGTAATGCAGCAACAAGGGGTAGTTTTCAGCGGGTGTTTCGGCGAAATTCCACGGTTTTTTCTGCAGGAAACTATCGTCTTGTGCGTTAATGTGGAGCGCTTCGTCATACGGCAGCAGCATTTGCTGCGCCGCTTGTTGCCACAATCCAATTTCAGCCTCATTCAGCGATAGCTGCTGCGCCCAATGAAGGGCTTGTGCCGGTTGTTCCTGCTTTAACCGCTGCCAAATCTCCACTGCAAACTGCAAATGCAGTTTTGCCATGGCATTGGTATAAAAGTTGTTATTGACCAATGCGGTATATTCATCGGGGCCCGTTACCTGATGGATTTCAAAGGCGCCACTGCGACCGAAAAAACCAAGTTCCAGCCACAGTCGTGCGGTTTCAAATAACATCCCGGCAGCTTGCTGCGCGATAAAGGCAAAGTCGCCGCTGGCCAACAGATAGCTGCGCAGCGCATAAGCGATAGCAGCATTGATGTGATATTGCGCAGTGCCGGCAGGGAAATAGGCCGAACATTCAGTACCACCAATAGTGCGCCATGGGTACAAGGCGCCTTGTTGATGCGACATTTCGCGCGCCCGCTGCTGTGCCTGCGGCAGCTGATTGATGCGAAATTGCAACAGCTGACGCGCCAGTTGCGGCTGGCAAAGACTCAACACCGGCACCACATAAATTTCGGTGTCCCAAAAATAATGGCCGTCGTAACCAGGGCCACTCAACCCTTTGGCGCCAATATTACTCTGGCCATTACGCCCGGCATGTTGATACAGGCTAAATAAGTTAAATCGCATGCCCTGTTGCAGTGCCGGATCGGCCGGACATTCGATATCCGTCTGGTACCAGAATTCGGCGATCAGGGCTTGATGCTCGCGCCAAATCGCGGCACTGCCTCGGGCAATTTGCGCGGTGAATTCTGCTTCGAGCCGTGCCAGCAACAAAGCCGTCGTGCTTTGCCGATCGCTATGACCGTAATACAGCCACTTCTCGACCCGCTGCGTCACACCTTGCGTCAGCGACAATTGTACCTGCTGACTCAGCCAGTGACTTTCCAGCTTGCTTTGCAGGAGTACCGCGTCTTCGGGCCATTGATGGTGCATCAGTGCGGCGACCTGAAACGGTGCCGCCTGAGCGTTAAACTGTAATGAAGACAATGCAGTCAGTTGACCATCGCACTGGGCTGTTGCTGCCAGCGCATGACGGGCCGACATGTCACCGACTCTTGGATCTCCGGCTTTACGGACCGGTTGATAGCGGGCGTCCAGCGCGGTTTCAATCAGTAGATCGCCGCTGAAATTTAAAGCTTCTAACTCAAAGCGCAGCAGCATCAATCCGGGAATAGCCGCCGATACCAGCCGCTCAGAACTAAAGCGCAGTTGTTTGCCGCTGCTGGTTTGGTAAATTTCACTACGCTGCAACACGCCATTTTGAAGGTCAAGGTGGCGGTGCATGGGTTGGCCTGACTGAGGGTGTAACCATTCGCCGTCCAGCTGCAAACGAAACCATTTGCCGCTGGGCACCTGCAGCATTTTATGGTTTTGCTCGGCAAAGCCATAAGCAGACTCACCATAAACAATAGCTTCGGCACTGTAGAGGCCGTTCAGATAGACGCCTTCACAGGCAATAGCGCTATCACCTTCCTCCAACGTGCCGCGACTGCCGAGATAACCATTGCCCTGACTGAGCAAGGTTTCCTTCAGCATCAGCTGCGCCGGATCATAAGTTTGCTCTGGCAAGCGCCAGGCATCAATGGCCAAAACTTGGTTAACTGCGGTCACGATCTGCTTCCTGATAGCTTCTGATATTTTTTATCATACAACCTTTGCAATCGATTGCAATAGCTGGCAAAACTTGTATGATAATCCAACAACAGGGATACTTCACAACAAAAAAGAGTCAGTTTATGGCCAATTCAACCCGCATTCGTCTGGCACTGTTATTGTGCTATCTGTTATTCGCCATGCTGCTAAACAGCGTTGGTGTGGTGATATTGCAAGTGATCAATGATTATCAGGTGAGTAAAACCAGCGCTGCGGCGTTGGAAGCCTGTAAAGATTTACCCATTGCGCTGGTATCGTTTTTTTGCGCCAGTCTGTTACCACGTCTTGGTTATCGCAATGCATTGCAACTGGCACTGTTGATTGTGACCGGTGCCGCCGTGCTGATGCCGCTCCTGCCGGAATTCTGGACGGCGAAGTTGTTATTTCTGGCGGTGGGTTCAGCCTTTGCGTTGGTGAAAATATCGGTATACGCCTTGATCGGATTGCTCACCAACACCCAGCAACAACACGCGGCGCTGTTGAATTTGACCGAAGGTTTTTTTATGGTCGGCGTGTTAATTGGGTACTGGTTGTTCGCGGCATTTATTGGCGAGCCAGGCAGTTGGTTGCAGACTTATTGGGTGCTTGCCACCATCGGCATCCTGACATTGCTGCTGGTGCGCAGCTGTGAATTTCCGTCGGCGGTTCGCACCGAGCAACATCTGACCCAGGATTTCACCGATATGTTGCGGCTGGTGTTAAGACCCTTGGTGGCTGTGTTTGCTTTGTCGGCATTTTTGTACGTGTTGATTGAACAAAGCATTGGCACCTGGTTGCCGACCTTTAACCATCAAGTGCTACAACTGCCGCAGGATTTGAGCGTCCAGTTGACCAGCTTGTTCGCCGCAGCACTGGCGATTGGCCGGATTGGTGCCAGCGCGTTATTGCGTTATCTGACGCCGGGGCAGCTGAGCCGGATTTGCTTGTTGCTGATGGCGGTGCTCATTCTGATTTGTTTACCACTGGCCACGCCAGCAGCCGGGGTCAGCAGTTTATGGCAAGCACCGCTGGCTGCTTATTTGTTACCAATGATTGGTCTGCTGATGGCGCCGCTGTATCCGATGTTAAATTCGGCGATACTTAGCAGTTTACCCACGACACAACATGCCGCGATGACAGGGCTGATTGTGGTGTTTTCAGCGCTTGGTGGCACCACAGGCTCACTACTGACCGGCTTTAGTTTCAGTCGTTTTGGCGGCGAATATGCGTTTTACCTGACGTTGTTGCCGATCACGTTGTTGTTGTTCAGCAGTGGTTGGTTTTTTCAGCGCAGCCAACAACCTAAAGTTGCAGCTGTGGCCTGAGGTAAAGTCTGCTGTGGTTTTCCGGAATTCTTAAAATGGTTGTTGCTAAACTAATACAACGGCCATTGGTAACAAGAACCGGGTGTTGCTGTTCGTTTTGGAAAGTAACGAAGGTCCGGATTAATGCTTAATGCAGACAAACAAGGCGTTGCCGGATTGCAGGTCCCACGGCACTATTTTTTCGTAATCATGCTCAAATATCATCACTTCAAACGACGGCTCCAGCAAAGCCCGCAGTTCGTCAAAACTGACCGCAACCATCGGGTGTGAATCTTGCCATTGCTGCGCGATACCCGCATCGGTTTTTGTAATGCTCAGTTTTAAACTTTGCTGATCGCCTTGCCCGGCATAAAACCAACCTGACTCAAACACAAAGTCGCTTTGCTGATGGCTGGCGCTATGTCGCACCATGGCGTTGTTGTCTATTTTGTTTTTATCCACCGCATTAAAACAAAACACGCCACCTGGGTTTAGCGCTGCGACCACCTGCTGGATGCAGGAAGTTAAACCCTGAGTGTTGGCGCTGTAGTGCAGGGAGTACAAAAAACAGGTTATTAAATCTACCGGTTCAACCAGCGTAAAATCACACATGTTTTGCTGGGTAAATTGGGCTTCTGGGCAACGTTGTTGGGCTAAATCCAGCATCGGCTGGTTTAAATCCAAACCGCTACATTGGTAACCGGCCGCGATAAAATGCTGGATATGCGGGCCGGTGCCACAGGCTAAATCAAGATGGGTGTTACCGGTATTGCCAAAGAATTGATGCAGTCTATGGGCGCCGGCGCTTTGCGTCTGATAATCAATATCAGCGCACATCAAGTCGTAGTACCCCGATAAATCAGTGTATAAGGCGTTAAAAGACATTGGGTACTCGGATTAGCAGGCAAGTTTCGGGTGGGCATTTTAACTGAGTCCGTGCATGAAACGAAGGGCTGAGCTGGTTATTCTGCGCGGTAGTTTTATCTTGGTCTTCGTTTGGAGATTTGACGGCAGTGATGCTTGGTAAACTTGAACACAACCGGCATCGTGTCTGGTACGATTCAAAGCACAGGTTGTTGAACCTGATGGAATAAATGCGGAGGATGCCGCCTATTTTTGTTGAGGTGCTGTTTTAGCAGGCGACAACAGCGCTGAGTCTGGCTAGAATAAAGCCATCTGGATGTCTGAGGTTTAGCAATGAAAATCGCAAGTAAAATTATCCATGCCGGTCGCAGTAAAAAATGGACCGGTTACAGCGTCAATGTGCCGGTGGTACGGGCTTCTACCATTGTGTTCGATACCATGGCTGAGCTGAAACATGCCACAGTTCATCGTGGTGATCAGGTGCCTTATTATGGCCGGCGTGGCACCCAGACTCACTTTGCTTTTAGCGATGCCATTTGCGAACTGGAAGGCGGCAGTGGTTGTGCGTTGTATCCTTGTGGCGCCGCAGCCATTAGCGGTGCCTTGTTAGCTTTTCTGAAAACCGGCGATCACTTGTTGATGGTCGACAACGCGTATGAACCAACACGTGGTTTGTGCGATAAGCTGTTAAAAAATCTAGGTATTGAAACGACTTATTATGATCCGCTGATCGGTGCTGGCATTGCTGCGCTGATCAAACCCAATACCAAAGTGATTTTCCTCGAATCACCGGGTTCGTTAACGATGGAAGTGCAAGACGTGCCAGCCATCTGCCAGGTCGCCAAACAGCACGACATTATCGTGATGCTGGATAACACCTGGGCGTCACCGCTGTTATTCCGGCCTTTTGATCATGGCGTCGATATTTCTATTCAAGCCGCCACCAAGTATATCGTCGGTCATTCTGACGTCATGTTGGGCACTGCCAGTGCCAATGCCAAACACTGGCCGCAACTGCGCGAAGCTGGTTATTTGATGGGGTATTGCGCGTCAGCGGACGATGTTTATCTGGCCGCGCGTGGTTTACGCACACTTGGCGTGCGGCTGGCACAACATCAACGCAATGCGTTGGAGGTGGTGAAATGGTTGCAACAACGACCGGAAGTGGCATTTATTCGTCATCCTGCACTGCCTGAAAATCCTGGGCATGCCGAATTTTTACGCGATTTCACCGGCAGCAATGGCTTGTTCTCATTTGTTCTGAAAGAAGGCGATGCCAAATCGATGGCCGCTTTTATCGAAGGGATGCAGTATTTTAAAATGGGCTATTCCTGGGGCGGTTATGAAAGCCTGATCATTGCCAATTTGAATGTGCAGGCGCTGCGGACCGCTACGGTTTGGCCTCATAGCGGTCCATTGATCCGATTGCATATCGGTTTGGAAGATCCAGCCGATTTAATTGCCGATTTAACTCAGGCATTTGCACGATTTGGTGAATCCCTGGCACAAACTGCATCGGCGCAATAATAACCCACCAGCATCAACAGTGAGCTTCAGCTATAGTGATTCTCATGCGATGCAAAAGGCGGGTCATGATGCATTCAGGCTGTAAGTGGTTATTCATTGCCGGATTAAGTCAGTTCGGTATCTTCGGTAGTTTTGCACTGTCGGCGCAGTGCCCGGCACAATTGCGGCTGCCCTACAATAGCAGCTGGTTGCCTTATGTTGAAGTGAATGCTAACAAGGTGACCGGCACTGATATCGACCTGATCAGGCAGGTTGTGCAAGATGTTGGCAGTGAACTGCAATTATTGTATATGCCGGAATCGAGGGCTCTGAATGACCTCGAGGGTGGCAAAGTAGATTTATTATTTGCGGCTTCCTATACGGAAGAACGATCAAAATATGCTTGGTTTAGTCAACCTTATCGCAATGAAGTCAGTGTCGTCATTGTGCATCCATTAGTGTTAGAGCGATATCCCGAACTAAAAAACAAAACTACGTTTTGGGATTTAGCCAGGCGCAAATTGATTGGCACTGTTAATCCAAAAGGTTTTTATGGCGCCGCCTTCGAGCAGCTAAAAAAACAGAAATCGGTACAGCATCGTTTGGTTGCTATTTTTGATGCCGAGCAGCGAATGGCTTTGGTGCTGAGCCAAAGGGCTGATTACACCGTGGCCGATAAGGCCTCAATCCGCATCCGTTTTGAGACGCAGCCGATGTACCAGCAGTTGATCGCGTTACCCTTCGAGTTAGATAGCGCGGAAATTCATTTGATGTTGAGTAAAAAGACCGTCAGTGCTGACTGCGTTGCATTGATCAATCAAAGTTTAAGCAAATATCAGCACCCCTAACTCATTTATTTGCTCGCTGCGGGCGCCTTGTCGAAACGGCAGCCGCAGCGTACAACAAACGACTAAGTAGAACTTTCTTTGCCAATAAACCGATAAACCACAGCACCAAGCACGGCGCCGACGATTGGCGCCAGCCAGAATAACCACAACTGTGTCACAGCCCAATCACCGACAAATAACGCGACACCGGTACTCCGTGCCGGGTTGACCGAGGTGTTCGTCACCGGAATGCTGATCAGGTGAATTAAGGTTAAACAGAGGCCAATCGC
>JAHJNE010000234.1 GCA_018820995.1 Gammaproteobacteria bacterium
CCTTGCGCATGGAACTGCTCGCTGGCGTTCTGTGATAACACGCCTAGCGTGAACAGCTGATTAATCCCCGCCTGTTTGGCGTAAATTCCCACTTCTTCATGATATAACCGCGCATCTGGCCCCAGCTCGCCCATATCACCTAACACCAGGATACGAGTGCCGGTATAGGAAGCCAGTAGGTCAGTTGCAGCTTTGACCGATTCCGAGTTGGCGTTATAAGTGTCATCTATAATGCGCAGATTTTCGCGCGGCTGATGCACGTTGATCCGGCCTTTCACCGGTTTCATTGCCGCGAGCCCAAGCTGAACATCAGTCAGACTGGCCCCTAAGGCTAATGTCGCGGCAGCAGCAGCCAAAGCGTTGCTGACATTGTGCTTGCCTGGCAGCACGAGCTGAATAAATCGCTGGCCATAAGGGGTATGCATATTAAAACCTGCACAACCCTGACTATCGAGCATAATATTTTCTGCATAAAAATCAGCTTGTTGCTGCTCCATGCTGAACGTATGAACTTTAAGGTGGGTGAGTCGTTGCAACCAATAGCTTTGAAACTCGCTATCCAGTGGCACAATGGCGAGACCGTTATCTGACAAGCCGGTGTAAATTTCACCTTTCGCCCGTGCCACTCCAAATAAATCACCAAAACCTTCCAGATGCGCCGCAGCAACGTTAGTAATCATCGCAACATCAGGTTTGACCAACGACGTGGTATAGGCAATTTCGCCCAAATGATTCGCACCAAGCTCCATCACTGCATATTGATGCTCTGGTTCCAGCCGCAACAATGTCAGTGGCACACCAATTTCGTTATTAAAATTACCAGCGGTTGCCAGCACACTGCCAATACGCGACATAACGGCAGCCATCATTTCTTTGACCGTGGTTTTACCAACACTGCCAGTGACCGCAACTGCTTTAGGCGCTAATTTGGCTTTCACTAAAGCACCCAGTTGACCAAGGGCTACTTTGGTATCGGCGACTATTATTTGAGGCACAGTGGCATGAGCCACTTCCTGTTCCACCACCACCGCAACTGCGCCTTTGGCGACCACCTCAGCAATAAAGTGGTGGGCATCAAAGTTCGGGCCCTTTAATGCAATAAACAAATCACCGCTGTTGATTTGTCGGCTGTCGGTACTCACACCGGCAATAGTCCGATCATCCCCCTGCAACCGGGCTGATAGTGCTTGGGCAATTTCAGATAAAGTGAGGCTGATCATCGGCACATCTCCGCCAATAAACTATTGATAAATTTACGTTCGTCATAATCTCGCACCGTGGTTCCAATCACCTGATAGGGTTCGTGCCCTTTGCCAGCCACTAAAATCATATCGCCGGCATGCGCTTCAATCAGCGCCAGCTTAATGGCAGATTCTCGGTCGGTTTCGATTTGGTAATTGGCTCCGGTCACCATACCAGCGGCGATATCAGTGCAAATATCAATAACAGCTTCAGTGCGGGGATTGTCGGCGGTAATGATAACATGATCGGCGTATTGTTCAGCGATACGTCCCATCACCGGACGCTTCGATTTATCGCGATCACCACCACAACCGAACACACACCAGAGCCGACCACGACCCTGCTGGCGCAACGCCATTAAACTTTGCTGCAGCGCATCCGGTGTATGAGCGTAATCAATCACCACACTCACATCATCCGGAAACTGAAATTGCTCCATCCGCCCCGGCACCGCAGTTAACCTCGACACCGCTTTGATAATCTGTGGTAAACCATGCCCTAACAGCAAGTGTGCCCCCATCGCTGCGAGTACGTTTTGCACGTTAAATTCAGCTAACAATGGAATATGCAGGTGAAAATGTCCGACATGACTATGCAGCTGACAGCGAAAACCATGGCCATCGCTGTGGAGCTGGTCATAAGCCAGATAACGGGTAAAACCTTTGCAATCTTCTAACCGGCCATACGCCAGCGTTTGTAATGGCGTACTAGCAGCAAGTTGACGACCATATTCATCGGACACGTTAATGACGGCAGCTTTTGCGAGCTCCGGTTGAAACAACAGCGATTTTGCTTCGAAATACGCTTGCATTGTGCCATGATAATCCAGATGGTCATGGCTTAAATTGGTGAAGACCGCAACCGCAAAATCAAGACCGGCAACACGTTGCTGCACCAGAGCATGCGACGACACTTCCATCGCCACTAATTGGCAGCCGGCAGCTCGCACACCAGAGAAAATTTTATGTAAATCGACCAAATGCGGAGTGGTGTTTTGCAGCGGCGTTAATGCCGGAAACTCGCCAAAACCTAAAGTCCCAATCACCGCCGCCCGTTCACCTAACAAATGGCTCAGCTGGTTGACAAAAATCGCAGTACTGGACTTGCCGTTGGTGCCAGTGATGCCGACAAGCTTCAGCTGACTGGCCGCTTCCAGATAAAAACTGCTGACAACGGCTGGCAGCACTGCAGCTAAATCTGGCCACAGTAAAATTCGTGGATCATGGACTAAATGGCTTTGTGCCGGTAGGAGCTGATCGGTTAACACCAGCGCCGCACCTTGCTGTAACGCCGCACCGATAAACTGATTGCCATGACAGGTGATCCCTGGTAATGCCAGGAAAATATCACCTTCTTTCAATTGCTTGCTGTTGATGCAAAGCTGGGCTGCCGGCAAAATTTCCGGCCGCTGTTCTAACGCACAAAGCGACTGTCCTTCGACAGTCGCTTTAAACGGGGATAACCATTGTTGGAGCCGGTTAACCTGCATCTGGACCTCCGGTCACTTTTGAGATGCGGCTGTCATTACCGTCAGGTGGTAAGTTGAGTAGCTGCATCGCCGCTCCCATCACCGCGCTGAACACTGGCGCGGCTACCTCACCGCCGCCGTAATAATCGCCGCTGGGCTCGTTGATGATGACAACACACGCCAATCTTGGCTGAGAAATAGGACCGATACCGACAAAGGAACCGATGTAATCATCCCCATAACCACCGGCAATGGCCTTTTTCGCGGTACCGGTTTTACCACCAACACGGTACCCTGGCACTTTAGCGCGAGTTGCTGTGCCGCGTTTTTCGGTCACGCCTTCCAACATTTCGACCATCGCATCCGCGTTATGTTCGGCAACCACCCGCACACCTGGCGGCGGATTATCGGTTTTCAAAATCGTCAGTGGGCGAAGGTGCCGCCATTCGCAATCGCCGAATACATTCTTGCCAACTGTACGGCGGTCACAGACAAACCATAACCAAAAGACAATGCAGCACGCTCATGTTCAGACCAACGGGCACGTTCCCGTAACTGTCCGCCACTCTCACCCATCAAGCCCAGACCAGTTTCATCACCTAAGCCCATGCCGTAATACATTTTCAACAAGTCTTCGTGTGGCATATTCAGCGCTAAGCGTGTCACCCCGATATTACTCGAACGGCGGATAATGCCTTTTAAATCCAGATCACCATTGCCAGTCACATCTTGCACCCGGGCACCACCGATCATAATCGGACCGTAACCTGTTGGAATAATGGTATTCAAATCTGCAGTGCCATTCTCCAGTGCCGCCAATACCGGCAGAGGTTTAATGGTTGAACCCGGCTCAAAAGTGTCGGTAATCGAACGGTTGCGAAACCGGTGTATCGCCGTGCCTTTTCTATTATTCGGGTTATAAGATGGACTGTTCACCATCGCCAGCACTTCACCGCTATGTACGTCCACTACAACAATCGAGCCCGAAGTCGCGCCGTACGTCAGCACTGCTTTTTTCAATTCACGATACGCTACCGCTTGAATACGCTGATCGATACTCAGCTGTAAATTGCGCGACTGGGTGGCATCGGTTTGCTCCAAGACTTCGATTTCACGGCCTTTGGCATCTTTTCGAATCACTTTACGGCCATCGATGCCTTTGAGTTGTTGGTCATATTGACGTTCAACCCCTTCCACACCGTGATCATCAATGTTGGTAAAACCTAAAATGTGCGCTGCAACCTCACCAGTCGGGTAATAACGACGAGATTCCTGCTTAAAATAAATACCAGGTACTTTTAATTTCCGGATGTAATCAACAGTCGCCGGGCTGGCATGACGTTGTAAATAGACGTAGCGTTTTTTCGGATCGGTGGCGATTTTTTTCGTGAGTTGATCTGGCGTGATTTGCAGCATTTCAGCTAACGCATGCCAACGACGATTATCGCCTTTGGCGTTTGCTTGTATTACGACTTTAGAATCGGCATACACCGATTCCACCGGCACACTGACTGCCAGTTCTTCGCCATTACGATCTAAAATCATGCCGCGCAAAACTTCGTCTGATTTCACCCGCAGCGAGCGCAAGTCACCCTGCTCGACCAGCATATCCGGTTCTAATACTTGTAAATAGGCAGCACGTGCAACCAGCCCAACAAATACCGTCGATAACGACAGCACGACAAATGCAAAGCGCCAGCTGATCACGGTTGGGTGTTTACGGTTTTTAGCTTGTCTGCTCATGGCTCATCCACCACTATATCTTGCTGCCCGGTTGGTCGAACCATCTGGAGTTGCAGCTGCGCAATCTCCTCAACCCGGCTGTGTTCAGACAAAGCCCGTTGTTCTACCAGTAAATTGCGCCATTCCATTTCTAAAGCGTCGCGTTGTTGGAATAATTTGTCTTGTTGGATCGTCAGCTGCCGGTTTTGATGGGTAAACTCAACCACCGCCATTGCAGAAAGCACCACGGCCGTCAGGATCACAAACACCAGCTTATGGTTGCCAATATCTTGCAGGATCAATTTGTTGAGTTTGATGCTGCTCATAATGGGTTCTTCTGTGCAATACGCAGCACGGCGCTGCGTGCTCTTGGATTTTGTTCCAGCTCAAACTCGGACGGCATAATGGCCTTACCGATCAGCGACAACGGTAAATGCCGTTTTAATTGCGCTTCTGTCAGCGGCAACCCCTTGGGTACCGCAGGTGGTTTGCTATGCAAACGCATAAACTGCTTCACCATCCGATCTTCCAACGAATGGAAACTAATCACCGCTAAACGGCCACCAGGTTTAAGGACAGCCAGCGCGGCATCAAGCGCAGTTTTCACTTGCTCCAGTTCGCTATTGATATAAATGCGAATGGCTTGAAAGCTGCGGGTTGCCGGATGTTTTTTCTCTTTAAAGCTTTTTGGTGCAGTCGCGGCAATCAGCGCGGCTAACTGGCTGGTTCGGGTTAGTGGCGACTCAGCGCGGGTATTAACGATCGCGTTTGCAATCTTCCAGGCAAACTTCTCTTCACCGTATTCACGCAAAACAAAAGTAATATGCTCAACATCCGCTTTTGCCAGCCAGTCGGCGGCCGAAATACCAGAAGTTGGGTCCATCCGCATATCCAGGGGACCATCGCGCATAAAGCTAAAACCACGTTCGGCGTCATCCAGTTGCGGTGACGACACGCCCAGATCGAGCAAAATGCCGTCGATCTGACCGTTGATCCCTTGCTCTGCAGCCACCTGGCCCAGTTCAGCAAAAGCGGTGTGGCTGATATGAAAACGAGGATCAGCAGCAAATTCTTCAGCAGATTTAATCG
>JAHJNE010000235.1 GCA_018820995.1 Gammaproteobacteria bacterium
ATGTCATGTTTAAAATTAATCAGTACTTTGATGGTAAAGTAGCGTCCATTGCCTTTGCCGGCGAACAATTACCCGCCACTGTCGGCGTGATGGCGCCTGGCGACTACGAATTTGGCACCAGCCAACATGAAGTGCTAACTATTGTCAGCGGCGCCCTTACCGTGAAATTGCCAGGCAGCGAGCAATGGCAGACCTTTAGTCGTGGTCAACAATTTGAAGTACCAGCGCACAGCAAGTTTCAACTGCAGGTAGCCACAGACACCGCCTATCTTTGCACTTATCAATAATCGCCAAATAAATGCGTCAACGGCGAGTCTCTGATAGGCAAAAAAGCGTATGATTTAACTCAACTTTCAGCCACTATCAGGAGCCAGCATGCGCGGTATGGGGACAGCAGCAAAACGACCGGATGCCGGTAAATCGGTGCAGGCGCTTAATCTGAAACAAACTATCCAATACATGTGGCCCTATTTGTGGGCCTTTAAAGGCCGTATTTTACTGGCGGTGCTGGCGCTGGTTGCGGCCAAAGGCACCACTTTATTACTCCCTTACGCCCTCAAACTAATTGTTGATGGCCTCGACCGCTCGCTCCAGCCCACAATAACCCTGCCGTTATTGCTGATCATCGGCTACGGCTTGCTACGTTTTGGGACGGTGTTTTTTGGCGAAATTCGCGATGCACTGTTTAGCAGAGTGACTGAACATGCCATGCGAAAAATTGGTCTGCGGGTGTTTCAGCATTTACACCAGCTGGAACTGGCTTTTCATTTAGACCGCAATACCGGTGGTATTAGCCGCGATATTGAACGTGGCACCAATGGCCTCAGTTTTTTAATGCGTTTTTTAATGTTTAATATCGTACCGACCTTGCTGGAAATTGTGCTGGTGGCCGCTATTTTCTGGGGTTTATTTTCCTTTTGGTACGCGCTGATCACCGCCGTTACCGTCAGTTTTTATATTTGGTTTACCGTCGCCATTACCGAATGGCGCAACAAATTTATCCGTGAAGCCAATCAAGCTGATTCCGCCACCAACAGCCGCGCAGTGGACAGCCTGCTGAACTACGAAACGGTGAAGTACTTTAATAACGAACAGTATGAAGCCAAAATTTATGATGACTTTTTGGCGAAATGGGAAACTGCCAAGCTAAAAAACCGCATGTCTTTACTGACGCTCAACTCGGGTCAAGCCTTGATTATTGCATCCGCCATCACGCTGATGATGTGGCTAGCCGCCAACGGTGTGCTGGATAAAGAGCTGACGCTGGGTGATCTGGCGATGGTCAATGCTTATATGATCCAACTGTTTATTCCTTTGAATTTTTTAGGTTTTGTCTACCGGGAAATTCGCAGGGCCTTAACGGATTTAGAAAACATGTTGGGTCTATTGCAACGCAAGGCCAGTATTGTCGATGCGCCAGAGGCGCGAGCGCTGCAGCTAAAACATGCCAGCATTGAATTTCGTGACGTCAGTTTTGGCTACCAAAGCGAAAGAACTATCTTGCAGCAGTTTAACTTGAAAATTATACCGGGTCAGAAAGTGGCTGTGGTCGGTAGTTCCGGCGCTGGCAAAAGTACTCTGGCACGATTGTTATATCGTTTTTACGACATCAATAGCGGCCAGATTTTGGTCGATGGCCAGGACATCCGTGATCTGACGCTCGACAGCCTGCGTCAGGCTATTGCCATCGTGCCGCAAGACACCGTGCTGTTTAACAGCAGCATTCGCGACAATATCGCCTATGGCAACCCTGCCGCATTGCCGGAAGAAATTGACCAAGCCATTGATTTAGCACACTTACGCCATTTTATTCAAAGCCTGCCACAAGGCGACGCAACTTTAGTGGGTGAACGGGGTTTAAAAGTATCGGGTGGCGAAAAACAACGGATCGCCATAGCACGAGTGTTGCTTAAAAAATCGCCCATCCTGATTTTTGATGAAGCAACTTCAGCACTGGATTCACGAAGTGAAAGTGCCATTTTAACCGCGATGCGTGAAGTCGCGACCGGCCACACTTCGCTGGTGATTGCGCACCGGCTATCGACTGTGGTCGACGCCGATCTGATCGTCGTGTTGCAACAAGGCAAAGTGGTGGAACAAGGCTCACACCTGCAGTTATTAGCAAAAGGTGGCTATTACGCCGAGCTCTGGGCATTACAACAACGTGAACAACAGACTGATGCCAAAGAATGAAGCACAGCAACTTCAATCATACAGGGTCATCCCCAAAATCAATGACGATACGGCTAGGCATCGAGTGAGTGAGCCTGGAGCGCCCGCCCGGCCAGGAGCATAGCTGTCTATGTGACGAGGGTGACTGGGTCGGACTGACGCTTCAGCGAACAAGTGAAGGCAACAACCCCGAATTTTCAAAGATGAAGGGGATAAAGGTCAAGAAACCTTACCCTATGTTAAGAAAGGTTTAGCCCGGTAAAGCTGGGTAAAAGCGGCAACTAATGCCCAAAACTCTGTTCCTATGTCTGCTTTTTGGCATATCTGGATAGAGAGTTTTATGAAAATTGTGTCCCTGTTTACCCTAGTTTGCAGTACTTTATGGTTGACCGGCTGTGGTGGCAGCGGCTCATCCGATGATTCAACGACCTACCCCACCGCCTATTTGCAGTTTTACAATGGATCCGCCAATAGTGCGACCACGGCCATGGTGGCGAACCTGAGTGACAGCACCAGCGATATTGCCGTGGGTAGTGCCGGTTTTGCTGATGCCACGCCACTGCAATCGATGACCGCCGGTAGTTATAACCTGAAGCTAAATTACACCACCACCTCAGGCAGCGTCACCACGGTACTTACCGATAAAACCGAGCTGAAAAACAGTCAAAAAACCTTATTATTAATGACCGGCAACTACGCCAGCCCCGAATTAATCAACCTGACCTTTGCCCGTGACGATACCTTGGATGCCCAATTTAAACTGATGTTGGTCAACCTAATCAATGACAGCAAAACCTACGATCTGTACCTGGGGGATGCCGAAAAAACTTTTGCTGAAGCCGAGCTAGTCGGAAGTGCGGGTTATAAAACAGTCACTCAGGCTAAAACCTATGGTGTCGACAGTTATATTCTGTACCTGACTTTGGGTGGCGATAAAACCGTCTTATTCAAATCCGATCCAATCACCCTGAATTACCTGACGGAGTACGTGATGGTAGCCCGTGCTGCGGTAGGTCCGGGTCAAGGCAAATTAGCCATCGATATCATCGCCAACACCACGACTGTCACCACCCTTGAAGACGTCAATTCAAATGCACAGTTTCGCGTCTATAACAGCATCGACAGCGTCAACCCGGCCAATATCCATTTAGGCGAATTATCGGATACCCCTGTATTTAGCGGCCTGGCGGCAGATACGCTCAGCCCATTTATGGAAACCGTGGCCGGTGATTATCGGGTGTCGTTGTCTGATCAAAATAATCAGTTGATTATGCGCAACGGTCTCGTCACGCTCAATCAAGGTGCAGTTAAAACGGTGGTGTTTTACCTCGATGCGGCGCAAAAAGCAGCTGCGATTACTCTGACCGATAGCAAATTACCGCAAGTGTATGATTTTAATTTTAATGTGGTGAACGTCATCCCGGGTTTTGACCAAATCAGCGTCTATTTTGTCAAACCAGGACAAACCATGGATACCAGCACAAATTCAATTAGCACATTGAACTACGCTTCACAAAGCCCGGTCAGCTTACCGGTGGGTGAATACACCATGTATATCGTGCATAAAGATGCCAACAACAACAAAATCCTGTTAGCGCAAACCGAGTTATTAACTTTGACTGCCGGTAGCAACTACTTGCTGGTGGCCGAACCAGACTTTTATGCAAACAGTGGTTATAAACTGAGCTTGGTTAAATAAAGGTCCAGCTATTTCCCTTCGGAAAACTCGTTGTAAAAACCGTCATTTTGACGGTTTTTTTTACTTTTTTGACAACGTTCAATCCAATGCAAAAATGCCTCAATATTCGGTTTGAATTGGCTTTGATTCCTTTTCCACTCTGACTTCTGTTGTAATTTCAAGGTGATCTCAGTAGGCTGAGCGCAATGTAGCAAAATGGAGGAAAACCTTGATGATGACCTGGCTTATTTTGGCCGCAGGACTAGTGATGCTGATTATCGGCGCTGATTTATTAGTCAAGGGAGCTGCACGGCTCGCCGCAGTGTTTGGGATCCCGTCTTTAGTCATTGGCTTAACGGTTGTTGCTTTTGGCACCAGCGCTCCTGAACTGGCTGTAAGCATCAAAGCAGCTTTTGCCGGTGAAGCAGAACTGGCGGTGGCCAATGTCGTCGGTAGTAATATTGTCAACGTGTTACTGATATTGGGCGTTTCAGCCGTTATTTTGCCTTTAATGATCTCTAAACAATTGATCCGACAAGACGTGCCGATCATGGTCGCTTTATCGGTAATTCTGGTGATGATGGCGCAAGATGGTCAACTGAGCAAAATCGAGTCCGCATTGCTGGTCGTTGCGCTGATTGGCTACACCTGGTTTTTGTTCTGGCAAGGTAAAAAACAAGGCGCTAATGTCGGTGATGACGAAGTAAAAGAACTATTGGCAGAGCCCCATCCAGCTTGGCAAAGTGGCTTATTTGTACTCGCGGGTCTGGTACTGTTAGTGCTGGGTTCTGGCTGGTTGGTTGATAGTGCGGTGCAGCTGGCAACCGCTTGGGGCGTCAGCGAAGCAGTGATTGGTTTAACCATCGTCGCCATCGGCACGTCAATGCCAGAAATGATGACATCGGTTGTCGCTGCAATCAAAGGTGAACGGGATATTGCGGTTGGCAATGTGGTCGGTAGCAACATTTTTAATATTGTCTCCGTCCTGGGGATTTCAGGCCTGGTCTCGCCAAATCCACTGTTAGTCGGTAGCCAACTAGCACAAATTGACATTCCGGTGATGCTGGCAGTCGCCATGTTATGTGTGCCGTTTTTCTTTGCAGGCGCTTTACTTAACCGGATTGAAGGCGCGTTATTTCTGCTGCTATACGCCGCGTATACTTGGTATTTGATTGCGGTTG
The DNA here is from genome assembly GCA_018820995.1 of Gammaproteobacteria bacterium. Classification (GTDB taxonomy): domain Bacteria; phylum Pseudomonadota; class Gammaproteobacteria; order Enterobacterales; family Alteromonadaceae; genus Pararheinheimera. Next base: position 5,032 of record JAHJNE010000235.1, read on the forward strand.
CGTTGAGCAAACCTTACCTCGAACAGCTACAGGATGGCATCATGTTCGGGCTGGTACCTTTGGTATTAGTGTATGTGGTGTTGTCACTGTTGCAGGATTTCAGAGTGAAAGCGAAGCAGGATTCAATTTAATTAAGTTGCTTCGAATCTAAAACGCTTCTTCGGAAGCGTTTTTTTTGCCTCAATGCTGCAAGCCATTTTGTCATTGACTGCCGATCTGCGGTTCGTTGCCAACGCTGATCACGGCTTACAACAGATTTTCTGCAACTAAGGCAAATTTGCGCTGTTGCAAGCGCCTGCTTTCGATATAATATCCATCTTTATGGCTAAAACTTTCCGGTAGACCTATGACGCAAGATGAAATGAAAAAAAATGCAGCCTGGGCTGCGTTAGAGTATGTTCCTCGGCACACTATCGTTGGCGTTGGCACAGGTTCAACTGTGAATCATTTTATCGATGCGCTGGCTTCCATTAAGTCTGAAATTAAAGGCGCGGTTTCCAGCTCAGTGCAAAGTACTGAAAAAATGCGAGCGCTCGGCATCGAGGTGCTGGATTTAAATGACGTGGCAAGTTTTAGTGTTTATGTCGATGGCGCCGACGAAATTAATGCCGCGAAGCAGATGATTAAAGGCGGCGGTGCCGCGCTGACCCGAGAGAAAATTGTCGCTGCAGTCGCTGACAAGTTTATCTGTATTGTGGATAGCAGCAAGCAAGTTGAGATCCTCGGCCAATTTCCATTACCGGTCGAAGTGATTCCGATGGCGCGTAATTATGTTGCTCGTGAGCTGACAAAACTCGGTGGCCGTCCGGTCTGGCGCGAAGCCGTTATTACAGACAATGGCAATATTATTCTGGACGTTTTTGATTTAAAAATTACCGATCCAATCACCCTTGAACAACAAATTAACCAGATCACCGGCGTAGTGACCAATGGCATTTTTGCCAGTCGCGCGGCCAATTTGGTGTTAGTCGGCTCTGCCGATGGCACTTTAGTTTTAAAATAAATAGCTCTGAGCAAAAAGGTGCTTGGTAACGAATTCCAAGACACAAAAAACAATAACAGAGCATTTTACCGAACCTGCGGGTTTATCGAATTTTGCAACATTGAAGAGAAATGAAGATGGAAAAGTACTCACTGCCGAAAGACAAAATTAAGATTTTGCTGCTGGAAGGCTTGCACCAAAGCGCGGTGCAAAGTTTCAAAAATCAGGGTTACAGCAATATCGAATATCTGAAAACCTCATTGTCAGAAGCAGAACTGATTGAAAAAATTAAAGATGTGCATTTTATTGGCATCCGTTCTCGCACCCAGTTGACTGAGAAAGTATTAAGCGAAGCCAGTAAACTGGTGGCGATTGGTTGTTTCTGTATCGGAACAAATCAGGTTGATTTAAACGCTGCTTTGTCACGGGCCATTCCGGTCTTTAACGCGCCGTTTTCCAACACCCGTTCTGTTGCCGAGTTAGTACTTGGACAAATTATTATGCTGCTGCGCGGTATTCCACAGCGTAATGCGGCAGCGCATCGCGGCGAATGGCAAAAAACCGCCACTCAATCTTATGAAGCCCGTGGCAAAACCTTGGGGATCATTGGCTATGGCCATATCGGCACCCAATTATCGATCATGGCTGAACACATCGGCATGCGCGTTCAATTTTACGATATCGAAAGTAAATTGGTACTGGGCAATGCTACTCAGGTCGATATGGCGACCTTGCTGCGCACTTCAGATGTTGTCA
>JAHJNE010000236.1 GCA_018820995.1 Gammaproteobacteria bacterium
CAATATCCGGGCGTTTGCAGTGCGTTAGTGGTGGCTGAGCAGTTGCAAGGCAGTTGGCGACTTCTGGCCTACCTGCGCGCTGAAAATCCAGTAGATATTCAAGCACTACGGCAGCATTTAAGCCGTAAACTGCCGCAATTTATGCTGCCTGCAGCGATGCAGCAACTGGCGGAATGGCCGCTGTTGCCCAATGGAAAAATAGATCGTAAAGGCTTGCCACAACTGTCAGACAGCGCCTTTGCCCAGAGCACAGGTGAGCCGCCGGCGGCAGGTGTTGAACAACAATTAGCGCAACTTTGGCAGCAATTACTCGGGGTTTCCGTACAAAGCCGGCAGAGTGATTTTTTCGCTTTAGGCGGTCATTCATTGTTATCAATTCGGTTATTGGCGATGATCCGGCAGCAGTTTGGCCGTGAATTAGCCGTGCGGGATATTTTTCAGCATAGCGAACTGGCGGCAATGGCTGCACTCCTGCAGCAAGAGCAACACCAGTGGCCAGAACTGGTGGCTCGCCATGGTGCGCAGTCAGAACAGACAGCTGAGCATGCACAAATTGACGACTTGTTGCCGCTCTCATTTAGTCAGCAGCGCTTGTGGTTTATTGAGCAGCTGCAGCCCGGCTCGGCGCAATATCACATCAGCGCTACGCTAGAACTTCAGCACTCATTGGATGCAGATTTGCTGGAACAGGCTGCAAATTTGCTGACGGCGCAACACGAAGTGCTGCGTACAGTCATAGTCGAAAAAGACGGCCAAAGCTGGCAGCGTATCAGACCTCAAGCCGATTTTAAATTACAGCGATTCAAACTACAGCGAGGGAAATTGCAACAGCGCGATGAGCTGAACGCATTGGCAGAACACCATGCGCGAACGCCATTTAATCTATGCTCGGATCTGATGTGGCGATTGGCGTTGGTTGAAGGCGAAGAAACGCAGTATTTGCTATTTAACTTACATCATATTGCCGGCGATGGCTGGTCAGTGGACCTGTTAATTGACGGTTTGCTGAGCTGTTATGATCAGTTGCAAAGTGGCACTGTCATCACGCCTGCCTTGGCATTGCAGTATGGTGATTATGCGTTGTGGCAACACGCGTTGCAGCAGGCAGGATATTTTGCGTCTGCAGCAAAGTATTTCAGCGAAGCTTTAGATAAGCTTCCGCCGGTGCATGCACTGCCGCTGGATTTTGTCAGGCCGGCACTGCCTGATGATCGCGGCGCTAGTGTCAGTTTAACCATCAATCGTGAGGATCTGCTGGCCTTGCAGCAGTTTGCGCAGAGTCATCAGGCCAGTCTGTTTTCGCTATGTCATGCTGCATTTTCGCACGTGTTGGCGCGCTGGAGCGGACAGCGGGATATTGTCATTGGCACGCCGGTGCTGAACCGGACGCAATCCGATTTGCAAGCCTTGGTTGGTTTTTTTGTCAATACGCTGGTGCTCAGACTGGATTGTGATCCGGCGCAACATTTTACCGCGTTGCTGGAGCAAAGCCGGCAGCAATTACATCGGGCGCAGCAATTTCAGGACTATCCATTTGAATTGCTGGTTGCCGCATTAAATCCACCGCGTGAACCGGCGATCCATCCACTGTTTCAGATTTTCATGTCAATGGACGTCTCTGATGACAGCCGATTGCAAGCAAAAGGGGTGACTTTGCTGGCAGCCGATGCTGTTGTGGCGCGCTTTGACCTTAGCTTGAATTTACAACAACAACAGGACCGACTGTTACTACGGCTGGATTATGCCTGTGCGTTATTTAGCCAAAAAACGGCACAAGCGCTGCTGGATGCGTTGCAACTGACCTTACAATTGGTGCGCTCTGAATCGCTACGCCCTTTAGCGAGGTTGCCAATGATGAGCGCGGAGGCGCAGCAACAGCTACTGGCGGTGCAGCCTGTGCTGACCGAAGATCGTCTGCAATTTGCCAGTCGCGCAGATTTTCTGGCGCAATGGCAGCAACAACAGGTACGTCACGGCGACCAGATCGCAGTTGCTGATGCGCAGCAAGCAATGAGCTATCAGCAGCTTGAAGCAGGGGCAAATCAGTTGGCACATGCGCTATATGCGCAAGGACTGCGGCCAGCGCAGCGGGTGGCGTTGTTATTAAACCGCGATCATCACCTGCCACTGGCCATTTTGGCGCTGTGGAAATTG
>JAHJNE010000237.1 GCA_018820995.1 Gammaproteobacteria bacterium
AAACTGACCAAAATTTACGACCATATTGAAGACATCAATGATGTTCCAGAATTACTGAAACAACAAATTCAGCATTTCTTTGAGCGTTACAAAGAGTTAGAACCAGGCAAGTGGGTGAAAGTAATTGGTTGGGGCGACAAAGCTGAAGCCAAAGCGGAAATCGTCACTTCGTTTGAACGCGCCAACAAAAAATAAGTGTCTTTGTTGATGCTAATAAGCCCGCCGCTGTGCGGGCTTTTTTGTGGCTGATATATACAAACTGAAATCCATAATTACTTTTTTTGCGTTTTAAACAGAGGTTATTTTTTGTTACGAGGCACTACTTTTCCACTTATAGAAACAAATGGTATAAAAACGTGGTAGGACCTTCTTTATATTAGATTTTTTTAGCCGTTTACTGCTTTAGTTGAAGCATTGTGGCTATTTGCTGACTATACTGAAGTGCGATTTCTTAAAATCAGTTACAAACAAATCATTCCGAATTTGTTCAAATTACAGGGGTACGCGTGTATGGAATTTTTGCAACGCCTTTCGATTGCGAAAAAAGTTTATTTAATCCCCTTCATCGGTACGATCAGCTTTATTGTGTACCTGGTGTTGGCGACAGTCACAGCCCTCAACAACGTCAAAACTCTTGAAACAACTAGAGATATTCAATTTCCAGTATTGCAGGCTGCTGAAAGTGGCCTGGTCGCATTAGAGCGTGTGAAAGAATCTTTAGCCAGCGCCGTGACAACTGGTGACGAAGAAGCTCTGAAAATTTCCGATGGCTTTGCCCAGCAACTAAAAAAGCAATTAAATCAGGTCAGTCAACTTGATGCGGCGCTTCGTCAGGAAATCAGCCCAATCCTTTCCTCATTTGATGACTATTTTACGGTTGCTTTTAAAGTGTCCGAAGAAATGGTCAGTAATACCGCCGACATGGCCACCATCGGCGATCGTTCACAAAAAATGAATGCGGATTATGACAGTACCGTCAAAAAGCTCTCGCAGTTCCGTGACATTCAGTTAAAACACTTTACTGCTTCGATTGACGATGCCAATCAACAGGCGAGCACGCTAATTACGGTCGGTATCGTAATGGGCATTTTCACTACTTTTGTTTTGTTTATCTCTGCGATTTTGGTCGTCGGTGGTATTAAATCCAGCCTACTCAGTATCATCAATTCGTTGAAAGATTTAGCCAAAGAAGATGGTGATCTAACAGTTCGCATTCAAACCAAATCGAAAGATGAGCTTGGCGATTTAGCTTTCTGGTTTAACTCTTTTATGGAAAAACTGCAGGGTGTCGTCAAGGAGATCGTCAATACTGCATTACCATTATCGTCACTGGCCAAAGATCTACATCAATTGACTGATGACACCAATAAGACTATCGCCGTACAGCGTCAAGCCGCTGATAAAGCCAAATTTGCGGTTGATGATATGAGTAGTAGCGTTATCGCCGAAGCCAGTAGCGCCAATGAAGCCTCTTCTGCAGCAAATGATTCAAACAATGCTGCGGATCGTGGTCAACAAACCGTTGGCGTTACTGTGAATAATATCCGCCAGCTTGCGACAAACGTGAAGGAAGCTTCCGATGTTATTTTGAAGCTTGAAACGGACGCCAATCAGGTTGGCGCTGTATTAGATGTGATTAAAGGCATTGCCGAACAAACCAACTTACTGGCATTAAACGCCGCGATTGAAGCCGCCCGTGCTGGCGAACAGGGTCGTGGTTTTGCAGTGGTAGCCGATGAGGTTCGTACACTCGCTTCACGCACCCAGAAATCGACTGAAGAAATTCAGAAAACCATCGAACAATTGCAATCGGCTGCCCGCTCTGCTGTGCAAAAGATGCAACAAAGTACGGTGCAGGCCGAGCAAAGTGTTAATTCAGCCAATCAGGCTGGTGAGTCGCTGCAGGTGATAACCACCAGTATTCGCCGTATCCGAGAAATGAACCAACACATTGCATCAGCGACTGAAGAGCAGCAATCTATGGCCAGCACTATTGTCAGCCATGTGATTGATATTGTGAAACACACTGAGCACAGTTCACATAGCGCTGGCAACATTGCTAAAGCATCACGCGAGCTGGCAAATCTGGCGCAGAATCTGGAAAATATTGCCCGTTTATTCCGGGTGTAAATGCCAGAAAACATAGAGCAGTTGACCTGCTCTATGCTGCAACAGGTTATACCATATAGGCACAAGATTTAACGAAGCCAATACACACCGAATACAAAAATGCCGCGAATATCGCGGCATTTTTTATGCTTGCAGCAAATTTTATTTAGCTTTGATTGGCGCGTAAAAACTCTAACAATGCATCAGTAGGCATGGGCTTGGCGTATAAAAAACCTTGTACTTCTTCACAACCCATCGCTCTAACAACTTCAGCTTGTTCTGCAGTTTCAATACCTTCGGCAATAGTGGCAAGCCCCAGCTTTTTACCTAAATTGATAATAGTTTCTGCTATTACAGTGCCATTTGGTTCAGCTAAATCGCGAATAAAAGCACGATCAACTTTAATCCGATCAAGCGGCAATTGTTGCAAATAGCTCAAACTAGAGAAGCCAATCCCAAAGTCATCAATCGCAACTTTAATGCCGTAACCTTTCAAGCGGTTGAGTGCATCAATCACCATTTTAGGTTCGTCCATCACCACTGACTCAGTAATTTCAAGTTCAAGCAGTTCCGGTGCCACCTGGAAACGTTCAATACAGTCGATCACAGATTGCACAAACAATGGGTTACGAAATTGTGGCATCGATACATTCACAGCTATCCGCAGATTCATTAAACCATGCGACTGCAATACTTTAATTTGATGGCAGGCTTGTTGTATCACCCAAGCACCAATTTCTACAATCAAACCTGAATATTCAGCAAGCGGGATAAACACAGCCGGTGATATAAACCCTCCCTGCTCTGTCGGCCAGCGCAACAATGCTTCCATCCCAATCACTTTGTTTGTATCAAGAGCAATTTGTGGTTGATACCACAATTGCAACTTGTCGAGACTGAAATCTTGCCGCAACGTACGAAGCAGTGCTAAGCGCCCCGCCATTTGCTCTTCCATTTCTGAGCTGTAAAATTCATAATTTTGTGACAGGTTTTTCTTGGCTCTGTTCAGCGCAATATAGACTTGCTTTAAGATGCCTAACCCCAGTTTGGCGGTATCGACCAACCGGCAAAAGCCCAAAGTGGCGTTAATTTGGAGCGCGTGCTCTGACGCTTGAAATGGTTGTACAAACACGGCGTTAAGAGTCATCGGTGTCAGTAAATTTTCTGGACCAATCAACCCAAACACGTCGGCGCCAATCCGGGCGATCTGTGCAACATCACCAAATTGTTCCACCAGCCGCCTGGTTACAGCAATAAGCAATTCGTTGCCAACTTCCTGCCCCAGACCATCATTCACATCAGAAAAGTGATCAATATCAATCAATACAGCAACTGTATTGCCAGGGGCAAGTCGGCGCGTTTCCTGCAACAACTGGGTAAATTCATTGCGATTAGGTGTTTTGGTTAAAGGGTCAATATAGGCCGCGTGCTTTAACTGTTGAAACAGCGTGACATTTTCATAACCGATCGAAATATTGCTTAAAAACACCTCAATCAGCTGCCGATCAAAATCTTCGATCGGCCTGTTTGTTTCAATATAAACAGCAGCGCAGTGATCAGCATTGCCCAGATACAACACCGTATCGAAGCCGGTAAAAATATGCCGGCGTTCTTGTAAGCATTGTAAAATCTGCTGAATAATTCTCGGGTTATTCAATCGCTCTAATTTGCACTTGATAAAAGGCGCATAATGCCCGGCAGCGCCGAGCACATAAACATTATCACTTGCTGAGCCATCGTCCTCGATTTGTGCGCATAACACGCCTTCTGCGTGTAACCCGATCAAAGACGAAATCTGCGTCACAACCCCTTCAGAAAACTCATGTAACGAATGCTGTTCTAATAAATTAGCACCCGCATTAATAATTTTTTGTAAACCAAGCCGGTTTTGATTGATGGTGCGAATTTGCTGATAAGAACGAATAGAGGAAATAATTGAAGTGACTAATTTACTCCGGGTTAACTCGGTTTTCGTTTTGTAGTCGTTAATGTCATATTCTTTAATGACACTCTCTTCAGGTGCATAACCAGGCTGGCCGGTCCGCAATACTATCCGAACCTCTTCCATCCCTAATTGCTCACGAATTTGTTGAACTACCAACAAGCCCGCGTCGTCAGACTCCATCACGACATCAAGTAAAATTACCGCTATATTCCGATTTTTCTTCAAAAAATCAATGGCGTCTTTTCCGGAGTAACAATGATGAAAAACAAGTTTACGTCCAAGGACCAAAAGATCGCTTAACGCCAAACGAGTGACGGTATGGATTTCTTCATCATCATCCACAATCAGCAAGTGCCATTCGCCTGTCACTTGAGGTAATTGTGGCTCCGGCGCATCATCTTCTGCGAGGAACAGAAACTCTTCATCTGTTACTTTTGACACCATGTTACGACCTTATCCATTGAGTCCTGTTGATTGGCGCGATACTAAACTGAGTGAATGATTAGTTCCATCCAGCTGCCATGCTGCACCCACCATCATCTATCGCCACACCAGCTTTTACCTAGCTTATTACACTATACGCTTAAGTAGAAAATGCAATCATTTTGTCGAAACTCCGCACAGCAATTGAACTTAAAATGCTTGGTTTTTCCTCTGTTTGACCGTGTTTTTTAACGCAGGCGACAACAGTTTGGTCTAGATATGCTGACGAGCGCCGATATCTCCTATAAGCTTTCATTTCCCGATAACAGAGCGCAAATATTTTATGAGCAAAGTTCAAACTTTGTCAGGACAACAACGTTTGCGTCAGCTGGCAAAACGACAGCTTGGCAGTGATATGGCATCTGCAAAGGTGCAAACATCAACAGTCACGCCTCAACCATTAGAAGCAGCAAATGGCAGCTTTAATGATAAACACCAAATGCTGAGCTCCAGAGCAGGCATCCCACTTTCCGATCGTCTTTATGCTGAATTGACACTAGCCGAACGTTCTGCCAGACGCTTGCAGATGCGGCAAGAGCGACAGCAACAAAATTTGGAAAAAGTAATTGCTCTGGCGTTAAATTATTGTAGTGAACAAATCACAGCGCAAGACGTCGATCCCGATTGGTTTCAGTTTTATTGTGATTTGGTGCAAAACGTCTCTACTCATAGCATGCAAAAGTTGTGGGCGAAAATTTTGGCCGGTGAAATAAGTAGTCCAGGCAGTTTCTCGTTAAAAACCTTAAATCTATTGCAGCAGATGAGCTATAAAGACGCAGTTTCGCTCCAGTTAGCATCTTCGCTTAGTTGCCGCATTCGCAGTCAGGAACCCGCGCACATTTATTTTGGCTATGTACAACAAGGCTCGCTCTGGCGTTGGCTCGCAGGAAAAAGTCGGGGCATGCTGAATCTGAGTCAATTCGGCTTAAGTTACCCACAAATTCTCAATTTGATTGATTTAGGGTTGTTACATCAAACTGAAATTGAAAGTGGCGAGTTGAATAAAAACCAACAACTGCAATGGTATTACCATCAACAGCTGTTACAAGGTTCTTCCCGCCGACAAGGTGTTATTTTGCAGTATTACAAATTCACCAGTATAGGTGCAGAATTGCTGCCTCTGCTGAGTGGTCAGGCTAACCCAGCATACTGGCAGGCATTCCAAACTCTATTGTCAGACGTGATCAACTTTGATCCAACGCCTTAATTCTACCGAGGATATGCGCAATTTTTTGGGTATCCAACGGTTTAATCAGTACATCATCCATGCCTGCCAAACGGAAACTAGCAATTTCGTCCGGTAACGCATGAGCGGTAAAAGCCAAAATGACGGTCTGCTGATGATGGCGTAATTGCCTGATTTGTTTGGTGACTTCAGTCCCTGGCAAATCGGGTAATTGAATATCCATCAAAATCAGTTGATAACGATTATTGGTCGCCATCTTAATGGCTTCGTCACCGGTCATCGCAATATCAATCCGCAAGCCTTCTAAGGCTAAAACTGCCCGCACATAACTGAGATTTGTGAGATTATCATCAACCACTAACAGCTGCTGAAGAGCAAGTGGCTGCGGTTCTGGTTCTGATAGTTGCCCAATTAATAGGGGCATAGCCCTGACCGGAAATGAAAGTAGCGACTGCCACTGTGTCACAGAATCTTGCTTTGCCAGCGCCTGTACTGAATAGCGCTGCGACAATGCATTAAGTTCGTCCACTGTCACGGCTAACTGCGTCGGTTGGTCTGGTAAAACCAGGACCAGCAAATCCACTAACCTACGTTGGACCATCTCGTTTAATTGAGCATAAGAAGGGCAACTATGAACTTGTTCACCAATCGCGGCTAAGCTTTGTTTCGCCAGTGGCAGTCGACACTCTTTCTCATCGACCAATAAAATTGATTGGTAAAATTTCGCGGTATTGGTTTTTTGCCAGGACACAGGTACTAATAATTCGAGCTGAGTTCCGACATCATCAATGGAATCGATCTGTAAACTACCATTCAACCACTGCAGAATCGAACGACTTACTTCTGCTTCCATCTCATCTGGCAGCATTTTATCTGAGGTCGTCGCTAACTTCTGATGCCAACGTTCCGGAAAACTACGCCCGACATATTTGATGTTGATTTTCAATTGCCTATGCGGCACTTCAAGCAGCCGATAGCTAAAAATAATTTCTGGTTCACTCGCTAGTTTCTTACTCATGAACGCGAGTAATCCAACTAAATTAGCCAACAGCATTGGATCAATATTTACTTTAAAAGCATAAGCTTGCGGGTCTTCGTCAAAGATAAACAAATGAGCTGAATTCAGGTCAAGAAGATATTCCGTGTAGAAATTTTGCAACCAATCCGGCATCAATACGGCGTCTGGCTGCAGTATAAAATCTGGGTCGTTCAGCCTGGTGTACAAGGACAGTAACTTCAGCTGGCGAACTAACAATGATGGCGACTGACGGGCGGCATTCGAAGCCAGTTGCTGCCAATGTCCTAATAGCAATGAGGCCCCCTGTAGCTGCTCCAGCATTTGTTGCTGTTTGTCCGACAATAAAGCGGTCGTTTGTTGACTCGCCTGAAACTGCCTATCAAGCTGCGCTATTTTCGTTTGTAACTCATTCATCTGTTCGTTAGCCTGCAGCTGGCTATACTGCAACTTATCCAACCAGGCTTTAACCAGCGGCTGCATCGTCGGATCCGTATCTCCAGCGTCAACGTTATCGAGCTGCAATTGCATGGCAAATTGTTCAATTTGTTTACACTGAAATTGTTTGATTTGTCTTATACCCAACCAAATCAGCCCACATACAATAAACATCAGCAGCAATAGAGGCGACAAAACTTTCATCGCCGGCGTTGGCGGTTTATCTAGCAAGACCAGTAGATATCCGAGTTGACGTGATGATACAGCTGGCGCAGGCACATCGCTGCGCTCGCTAAGAGAGCTATCTGTAATTGTCCGGTCGGCCCATATTGGTGTTGAAATAAGCTGTACGCCAGGATCTGAAAACTCGACTTGTTCTGGATCCAATGACTGTGCTGCTTGCTCTAACCAACTTTCAGCCTTGCTGGTACTAGCGAATACTTTTTGGGACTGATCAAAGACTGCCATCGCCCGAATGGGCAACGCGCTATGTTTTTGCATGGCCTGCAACGTAACTTGTAATGCTGCTGGTTTTTTTTGCTGCAATGGACGAATCGATAGCAACGAAGCGCTGCTATTTAATAGTTGAATTTGTAATGCAGTTTGCTGCTGGTGCCATTGCTGTAACAGCAACCCACTGGCTGTAATTGCAGCTGCCAAAGCAGCAATAATCAGAAAAAATGGCCAAAATGGGCGCGAAAGAAGTTGCTTCATGCGGCTAAAAACCAATCCTGTTTGATGCAACACTATAATAGTGCAGTTAAGGTTGCACAAGAATAGGTGACCTGCCAGCGGTCACCTTAATGTGCTCACGATGATTGAATTACTTGGTTGATTAAAAATCAGCTTCAAGCGCTAGAAATGGACCGCTCATCTTAAAATCCAAATCGAGTTGATCTTGATTGGTTAACACTAATGACTGCTGCTGCCAACCAAATTTCACTGCTAACGTCAATGCAGTGAAATCAACAAACTGATAAGCTAACCCCACATTGGTTTTCGACCATTTCTGATCCCGATAATCCGTGTAGTGGCCTTGCCAAAATAATGACGTGTCGGTTCCCCAGACTTGCGTCGTTAAATTTACATAAAGCAAAGGTAAAAAACCCGAAGCTTTACGCTGATAGCTTGCAGGTTCCGTGACTGCCAATTCTGCATCAAATACCATCGCAGTAATGCCCAGATCTAAAGCCAGCAAACTATTGTCCAATACTTCATAGTAAAAACTGATATCTGTCGCTGTTATATCTAGTGATTGATCAAGTATGTTCTGGCGCGCAAATGTATGCTCATCAAGCCGCAGATCACCTTCAAGCAATGTACTCCCCATCCAATTGCCATTTTGCCTATGCACAGCAATATTTGGCAGCAATGGCAGCGGATGTTCAAAAGCAATTGACCAGCTTTGCCAGTGATCGTCAGAAAATTGTAATGGCTGGCTAAACTGATGGTCCCCACCACGGCCACTCAAACTCAGGTTCGCATAATCGGCATTCAGAGTAAGCCCAAGCATATCCGCTTGTACGTGCTGACTACCCAGCAGGAAAATACCACCGACAACTAAACTAACAACTTTCATACCTTATCCTTGTGATAAAAGTTCTGACAAATCAATTAATGCTGCATTGGCTCTGGAAATATAATTCGCCATTACCAAAGAATGATTGGCAAGGACTCCAAATCCACTGCCATTTAGAATCATTGGACTCCACACCGATTGTTGTGTCGATTCCAACTCGCGGATAATTTGCTGGACACTAACAGATGCATTCTTGCGCTGCAGCACATCAGCAAAGTCGACTTCAATTGCTTTTAAAAAGTGTAACAACGCCCAACAGGCACCCCGTGCTTCATAAAATTCATCATCAATTCGCCACCAGCTGGTTTTGATCAATTGTTCCGCTGGGGTAAAAGTCGATTGTCTCGCTTGTGCATCACCGGCGAGGTCGGTGTTTAGCCGATCTTGACCGACACTTGCGCTTAAACGTTGACTATAACTGCCAAGCCGTTTTTCGATGGCTTTTAATAACTCACGTAAGTTGTCGGCACGAGCATAGAACTGGTGATCACGATTACTCGGGTCCATCAACGCTTGACGGTACGAGCGTAGCAGACGCAACGCTTCTTCATATTCAGTTTCAGCAGCAGGCACTGCCCAACTGCGATGATCAATATTTAGTTTCGGCTGCGCCAATTTTAAGAAAGAATTTTCGACAGATTGTGACTGCGAACGGCTTAAGTCAGTGCGCATTGATAGCGCTAAATCACGCACCATCTCCAGCACGCCAAGTTCCCAAGCCGGCATATTATCAAGGAGACTAAATGGAGGGGTTATGTCATTTGATAAATAACCGCCTGACTTATGCAGTAAAATCTCGGTCACTTGGATGAGGGCATTTGTTGTGGTGTAACCAACAACAGGCTTGGCAGTCTGTGCATTTGCTTTGGCAAGTTCGACCACATCAAAAGTATCCGGTTCCTGACTTAACCATATCGCCATGCCCCAGCTCATTAGCAGCAACATCAGCACACCGCTGATCGCAAGTTTAAATTTTTGCATTGGCAACTCCATTTACTGTTTAGGGATTTTGGTCACGACGGCCGATACTGAAATTTTCTGCCCGTTATCAAGCTGAAGTTCTATCGGGACTTGCTGATCCAGTGCTAGCGACTGTTTCGGTGTAAACAACATCATGTGTAAGCCGCCTGGCTGTAGGTGCACTGTTTGATTTGGAGCGATGACTATACGGTCAATTTGTTGCATTCGCATCATCCCATCAACATAGCTGTGTTGATGTAATTCAACCTTTTCAAACCAAGGGCTGGTTGCCGCCACCACGCTTACCGCCTGATCACTAAGATTATTGATGGTCAAATAACCTGCGCTGACGGAGCGACCGGGTAATGGCAAACGCACCGTAGAATTAATAATTTGAACTTCAGCTGCCATTAATTGAAAACTGGCAGCAAAAGCAACAATGAGAAATCGCCAGCGCATTTGTTACTCCTTCACCTGAGACTTTGGTTATCTTACACCAAAGCCGGCCGACGATGTCAGAGATGGTAACGATCCGGCAACAAAAATGCGGCAACAAAGTAAGCCACAAGCGTTACAACGGGAAAAACGAATAATAAAGCGATAGCCAACAGCCGCATAATCCAAATCGGTTGTTGATAACAAACGGCAAGACCCGCACAAACGCCATAAATTTTCCGGTGCGCTTTGTTACAGAACCAGCTTTGTTCAGTAGATTTGTTCATAAATCACCTCAGATAAATAGATCAACCATGTGTTGAATTCATAGATAGAGTATCAAGAGGCATGCCATCATCAATATTTCATAAGTAACTGTTTTTAATGCATTTATATATGAAGACCCAAGAGGTGTTTTGTTGTGTTTTCAAATCCGCTACCGAATGACAAATTTGACTAAAAAATAGTAAATATTCAATTTGAGGAATAAAGCGCAGCAGTGTGTAAAGAATTCGTTGAAAGTGACTGAAAACAGCATTTGGGAATTTAAAAAAGAAAAACCCGGTACTACACAGTCCGGGTTTGAGAAGGAATATCAGAGGGTGGTAGCAACCATAACCAAAACATCCAGATGCTAAACACACTCAATACAGGCAGCAAAAATAATCCGAGTAATATAGTTGGAGTAATTAACATCCCTTACTCCATCATTGATTCTGGCTGTTCAATTTCAACGACAGATTGACTAGATTTAACTGCAACTACCTGATTAGTTTCAGTGATTTCAGAATTTGCCAGCGCAACGATTTCAGATAAAGAAGCTTCTATTGAAGCTGAAATTTGTTGCTGGATAACATTGCTTACCTGAGTAGCTTGGACTGAAATAATTTTTGTAACTTGCTCAGTCAACTCTTGGGTTGGTTGAGCAGCAACAGCAGCTGCAGAGCTAAACATTAAACCGGTCACGAGGATAACTGAAGTTAAAGTTTTCATAATAATGTCCTTTTTGGGCAATTGAATTAACGAACGACAATCTATTACTTCAATTGCTGTGCCAATCAGGAAAAAACATGTAAGACCATGTTTTTAAATAACTTTAAAATTGACTTTGGTTCACCGCACCTTCAGCCAAAAAATACAAATACCAAAATGTAGTTAAATTGACTATTTTTTAGTATTATTTATTTTCTGGAACTTTAGCTAATGCCGCGAGCATAACCTCAGGTCCACTCGATGGCAGATGCCCAACTTCACTTAGATGGCGACGCCACTGGCGAGCCCCAATAACGCCCTGGAAAATACCCAACATATGACGAGCGATATGCCAAAATCTGGCCCCTTCTGTCATTTGTTGCTCGATGTAAGGCAACATCTCACGGACAACCTGATGCGCGGTTAATAAAGTCCGAGGGTTACCATAAATTGCAGCATCGATTTGATTTAAAAATAATGGATTTGTATAAGCTTCCCGTCCAACCATAACGCCATCAACATGCTGCAAATGTTCAAGACACTCAGCAACCGTTTTGACGCCTCCATTAATCGACATCTGCAAGTTCGGGAAATCGCGTTTTAACTGATAGACGCGCGGGTAATCTAACGGTGGCACTTCCCGATTTTCTTTTGGGCTTAACCCTTTCAGCCATGCTTTACGGGCATGAACAATAAAGTGCTCGCAACCTGCCTCGGCGATGGTGCCGACAAAATCGACCAAAAATTGATAACTGTCCTGCTCATCAATGCCGATCCGACTTTTTACCGTGATGGGTATGTCGACCACCTGGCGCATTTGCGCCACGCAACTTGCAACCAGTTCTGGTTTCTCCATTAAACAAGCGCCAAACATGCCGTTTTGTACCCGATCTGACGGGCAACCTACATTAATATTAATCGCATCGTAACCACGTTGCTGACACATGATAGCGCTTTTAACCATCGCTTCAGGATCGGAACCGCCAAGCTGCACCACCACCGGGTGTTCTTCATCATTAAATGCCAGGTAATCACCCTGCCCGAAAATTAAAGCGCCGGTTGTCACCATTTCGGTATAAAGCACAGCATGCTGAGTCAGTTTTCGATGAAAATAACGACAATGTCTGTCTGTCCAATCCAACATCGGAGCAATCGAAAAACGATGGTCCATCGCAGGCCGGTTAACACTGGCTCCAGCTGTTGACTTTACAGGGTTTTCGTCGGTTTTTTTCTCAGTCATTGTTCGCTACTTCCAGTCATTTATTGATTGCAACTGCTGATATTATTCCGCCATTGCATCGGGATCTTTCATTCCCATAGCGTCACAATGGCAGGTTTTACTCATCAATAACACAAGGCGAGCAAAAGCGAACTACGCTATCGCTGCGCCGTCAGGGATGATAAAGGTAAGTCGACAGTATACCGCGAATCGCAGATCTTGGGCAGGCAGTGAGACACGACGAGCCAAGACTTACGCGAATATGTCAACAGTGGGTGGATTTCACGAGCAGCAGAATCTCAATTGAACAGTTCACTACGGTTGCTTGGGAATAAAGGGAAATTGAAAAATAAGAAAAAACACACATCAACCTTCAGGTAATAACTCTATGTACTGCTTGAGAATTGAATAGATTGATAGTTAGGAACACAACTTCTAACTACAAGGTGGGATTGATAATTTTCTCTGAATTGCATAATTATCAAGTCAATGAAGAAATCCAAAAAGTACGAGCATTTACTACGATTTTTAACAGCTTTATGCTGTGCTTTTGTATGTTACACTGCTAAAGATCCTGAATAAAAGTGGTATAACTAAGTTATGTCTATCGAATCTCTAGTGCTGCGGGCAAGGCATATTTGTGAACACAATGGCGCACGGTTTACATCAATCCGTGAAAAAGTATTCCGGCTGTTAGCAAGTACTCAGTCTGGTGTTGGCGCTTATGAACTTCTTGAACAATTAAAAAGTACTGAACCGGCTGCAAAACCCGCGACTATTTATCGCGCTTTGGATTTTCTGACTGAACAAGGTTTTATTCACAAAATTGAATCCAGCAATGCATTTTTGCTTTGCCATCATTTTGAGCATCACCATCCAGCCCAATTGCTTATTTGTCAGGGCTGTGGGCATGTAGAAGAATTGCATTCAAAAGTACTGCAACAGGAATTTGAGAGTCTGGCAACAACCAAAGGTTTTGTGATCAAACAACAGACCATAGAAGCCAGAGGATTATGCCAACTTTGTGTTGAAAAAATATAACGAACCTTTATAGCAGTTAAATTTCGACCAAAGTTCGTCGCGACTGATAGAAAAACTGCCGATTTGCCGTGGAAACTATCTCAAAAACAAAGAGCTAGACTTGTTTATTCTAAAAAATCTGCCTAACCTTAGGGATATAGTCAGTAAATCCAACGCTATTTTATTCAATGGGTCTATTAAATGAATGTTGAGTACGTAAATCCATTTCTATCATCTTTGGTGAATGTGTTAAGTACCATGGCAAATACGCAAATTGTGCCTGGACAACCAAGGATTAAAAAGGATGAAGTAGCGCGTGGCGAC
>JAHJNE010000238.1 GCA_018820995.1 Gammaproteobacteria bacterium
CATTTGCCGTGGCAATAGCGGTGTTGACCAATACGGCAGCAGCTCCCATTTCCAGCGCTGCACAGGCGTGGCTGGGCAAACCAATGCCGGCGTCAACAATCACTGGTACCTGGGCTTGTTCAATAATAATTTTTAGCATCGCCTGGTTCTGCAAGCCTTGATTAGAGCCGATGGCAGAGCCGAGTGGCATCACCGCCGAACAGCCAGCTTCTTGTAGACGTAGGCATAACATCGGATCGGCAGCGCAATAAGGCAACACCACAAAACCTAATTTGACCAACTCGCGGGCGGCGATCAATGTTTGTTCCGGATCTGGCATTAAATAACGTGCGTCTGGGTGGATCTCCAGCTTTACCCAGTTTGTTTGCAGAAGTTCACGCGCCAGTTCGGCGGCAAAAATAGCTTCTTTGGCATCGACCGCGCCCGATGTATTGGGCAAAATTTTAACGCCGGCCTGCACCAGCGGAGAGATGAGGTCAAGACTTGGTTGGCCGGGTTTAAGTCGTTTCAGTGCGACAGTGACCAGACCGGTGCCACTTGCCCGCACTGCGTCTAACATCAACTGTGGACTGCTAAATTTGCCGCTGCCAAGTAATAAACGGTTCGGTAGTTCGACATTCGCCAGTTGAAACATGTTAACCCCCTGCGACTAAATTGAACATCAATACCTGGTCCTGCGGCTGTAACGTGCGCCCGGCCCACAACCGGCGTGGCATAATTTCTGTGTTTATCGCTATGGCGACTTGCTGCCCGGGGGCAATTTTTTGTTTTAATTGCTGTAAATCGGTGCTGGCGGCAATTTGATGTGGCTCGCCATTTACAAAGATAGGAATCATCTCAGACATTTGTCGTCGCTCCACAAATCACGCAATCGGGATCAGCCAACAGTTGGCATCGGTTAAATTGTTGCCACTGGTGCTGATAAATCTGTACAAAGCTGTAACGGGGGGCATTAGTGGAAAACTGCTGCAAAGCCATACTGGCCAGTTGCAATCCGAGCAGACCGACCAAAGGCGCATAAATTCCTTGTTGCAGGCAACCGCCTGGCGGTAGTGGTTGTTGATGCCCAAGACAGCACAAGCAGCCACCGGCTGCTGGGTTAATCAACCAACTGTAGCCTTGGTAGCCACTGGCCGAAGCTCCCAACCAACTGCGTTGCTGCTGCTGACATAAACGATTAATGATGAGTTTGGTCGGCATGTTATCGCTGCAGTCGATGATAAGGTCAACAGCTGCGATGTGCCTGCTGAGTTGTGCTTCATCAAGCATGGTTGGGATTGCTTCAATCCTGATAAATGGATTTAATTGTTGTAGCGCCGCTGCTGCGGCTTGTGCTTTGTTTTGACCAAGATCCTGCTGCCGGAATAATGTCTGTCGCGGCAAATTACTCAGCTCTACGTTGTCGCCATCTGCCAGTAGCAAACAGCCCACACCGGCGCCGGCTACATAGGTCGCTGCAGGGCAGCCCAAGCCACCCATGCCAACAATCAATACTTTCTTTTGCCGAAGTTGCAGCTGATGTTGCTCTGGCCAATCGGGCAATAACAAATGCCGGCTGTAGTATAAAAACTGTTGATCACAAAGTGGACTTTGTGAGTCTTCAGCATTGTTGGCGGTTGCGAATCGTGGCTCGAATGTCAGGTGAGTCATAGCTTCCCCCGATGTTCGGCGCGAAGGTGATGACAATGATGTTGTAATTGCGCAAGCGCTTTTTCAGGCTGCGCAGCACCTATTATTGCCGAAACAACGGCCACACCTTGCACGCCGGTTTGTAGTACACTTTGAATATTGGTGGTATCGATGCCGCCAATCGCTACTGTTGGTAGTGATCCGCAAAGCTGCACATAGTCCTGCAATCGTTTCAGGCCTTGTGGTGCCGATGGCATTTGTTTGGTTTGTGTCGGGAAGATATGACCCAGCGCAATATATGAAGGCTGCAGTGGTAACACTCTGGCAAGCTCAGCATAACCGTGAGTAGAAACGCCTAATCGTAAGCCACTTTCGGCGATAGTCTCAAGGTCTGCCGTGGCTAAATCTTCTTGCCCCAGATGCACACCAAACGCCTGATATTTGAGCGCTAACTGCCAGTGGTCGTTTATAAACAGCTGTATTTGATAGTCGCGACAAAGCTCGGTGGCCCTTTTTATTTGCTGCTCTAGTTCTGCTGTCGTTTTGTTTTTGAGCCGCAACTGAATAGTTTGCACGCCTAGCGGTAACAACCGGATCAGCCACTGCAAATCATCAACCACCGGGTAAATCCCAATCGGTTGCAATAATCTGGCAAAACTAAGTTTTTGCGGCAATGGCGCCATGATTTCCTGCCAATGTGGTAAATTATGTTGTTGCGGCGGCCAGCTGCCAACGCCCAAACAGCCTGCACCAGCACCTGTTGCATAACCACTGCGTAACGCCTGTTGTAGATAGGCGCGGGCGATAACAACGGCATCTTCTTTGGCATAACCTAAGGCTAATGCTGTCGCCAGTGCACTGGCTAAAGTGCAGCCAGTACCGCGGTTATGGGCGGTCGAAAGTCTGTAGGTGCTGACTAAACAGGCTTTGTCCTGTTCGTCCAATTGTTGTGTTGTATTCGTGCTTGGTTCTGGGCTAGGCTGCTGCGAAGAACAATCAGTGGCTAAAGGGGTTTTATCTGAGAACTGACTGCTTAGACTTGCTCCAGTTCGTTCAACGCTACCACAGGGTCGCCACAAGTCAGTGCAGGTTTGCGAGTCTTCGGCATGACCGCCTTTGAGTAAAATATCACCCTGAAAATACTGACTAAGTGCATGAAGTTGCGTTAGCGCTTGGTCATCGTTGACTGCACGCGCCGCGTTTTGCGCCTGACTCAAATATGCCAGTTCCAGCAGGTTAGGGGTCAGGATATCGACCACTTTTAAAAGTTGCCGGATGCTATCGCTGGAAAGCTCAGATAGCGGCGCGCCGGAACTGGCGTAAAACACCGGATCCCAGATCACCAAAGGCTTGCCTTCGCGGCGATGATTTTCCAGCCAGTTGGCTAATGTGATGGCAATGGTGGAATCGGGCAGCTGGCCTATTTTTATCGTGGATGGTTTAAGGTCGGTGTATAGCGTATCTAACTGCGTCAAAAGTTGCGTTGGTGTCACAGAAAAAACCGCGCTTACCTGCTGCGAGTTTTGCGCTGTAATGGCGGTCAGCACGCTACAGCCATGGCCGCCAAGGGCGTTCACCGCCTTTAGATCTGCCTGAATACCCGAACTTCCACCACTATCGCTGCCGCCAATCAGCCACACCAAAGGTGGTGGGGCCGGCAAATTGCCCGTCCTCATTTTTGCTCCGACGCTTGCGGAGAATGAACATGCTTGTCAGCCGCTTGTTGCACGAATTGTTCGACTTGTGCAGGTTGCTCTGGTCGCTCAGTTTGTTCTATTCGACCCGGTCGCACTGCAGCGACCGGTACGGTCAGCTCACGCAATTGCTGGTTGAGTTTCATCGAACAGAATTTTGGCCCGCACATCGAACAAAATTCGGCATGTTCATCCGCTTGACCGGCTGGCGCACTTTGTTGGTAGTAGGCGCGCGCCGTGTCAGGGTCTAATGCCAGATTAAATTGATCCTGCCAGCGAAAGTCGTACCGTGCCGCGGATAGCGCATTGTCGCGTAGCTGCGCCGCTGGATGTCCTTTGGCTAAATCGGCGGCATGAGCCGCAATTTTATAAGCGATCAGCCCTTGTTTAACATCTTCTTTATCGGGTAGACCTAAATGCTCTTTTGGGGTGACATAACACAGCATGGCGCAGCCAAACCAACCGATGAGCGCAGCACCGATGCCGGAGGTAATATGGTCATATCCCGGTGCAATATCGGTGGTGAGTGGGCCCAATGTGTAAAATGGCGC
>JAHJNE010000239.1 GCA_018820995.1 Gammaproteobacteria bacterium
CGGCGGTTATAAAACGTCGGTGCGTGGACCTGTTTTAGCGAAGAGATCAGCGAATAAGAACTATTCAATTCCTGTGAAATCAAAGACTCCATTAAATTCCTCTAAAGTAGTTGCGCCACAAAATCAAACGGGTTATGGTCAGAATCAACAGGTCACAGAACCTGAAAAAACCGACGACAATACCAATAACGGGAACATATCGCAATGGTTGTGGCCAGTCAAAGGTCCTATCCTCGCGAAATTTTCTTACCAGGAACATGGTAACAAAGGCCTGGATATTGGTGGTGCAGTTGGGACACCGATTAAAGCTGCGGCAGCAGGGCAGGTAGTTTATGCCGGGAATGCCCTTCGCGGTTATGGTAACTTGGTCATTATCAAACACAACGATGATTTCCTCAGTGCCTATGCTCACAACCATCGATTGTTGGTCAAAGAGCGAGATTCGGTGTCAGCTGGTCAACTCATTGCAGAAATGGGCAACACTGATGCAGATCGCGTACAACTGCATTTTGAGATCCGTTTTCGTGGCAAATCCGTTGATCCGCTCAAATACCTAAAATAAACACAAGCTCATAACGAAAAGAAAGGATTTCTGGCAGTTAGGTGTAACTACCCTGGTAGGTTTGGGAGATGGATATGGGACACAAAGAAGAAGATGTTGATTTCAAAGAAAACGATTTAGCAGATGAAACTGTCATGGTCGACGATGAAGGCGCTGAGCCGGATTTGGAAGCATTAGCAGTTGAAGAAGAAACCACCACAGACGATGTTTTTACCCGCGACGATAGTGCTCGCGCTATGGACGCTACACAGATTTACCTCGGTGAAATTGGCTTTTCACCCTTACTCTCCGCGCAAGAAGAAGTTTACTTTTCCCGCTTATCACTCAAGGGTGATCAGGCAGCACGCAAACGAATGATTGAAAGTAATTTACGACTGGTGGTAAAAATCGCCCGGCGTTATATCAATCGTGGCTTGGCACTGCTAGATTTAATTGAAGAAGGGAACCTGGGGCTCATTCGTGCTGTAGAGAAATTCGACCCAGAACGTGGGTTCCGCTTTTCAACTTATGCCACCTGGTGGATCCGCCAGACCATTGAACGCGCCATCATGAATCAGACCCGGACCATCCGGCTGCCGATCCATGTGGTGAAAGAGTTGAACATTTATTTGCGGGCCGCGCGTGAACTGTCGCAACGTCTTGACCACGAGCCAACGCCGGAAGAAATTGCCGCAGCCTTGGACCGACCGGTCGAAGAAGTTCGCAAAATGCTGAAACTGAATGAGAAAATCACTTCAGTGGATACGCCGGTCGCAGGTTCTTCGGAAAAGCAATTGCTGGATATTCTGGCAGATGAGAAAGAACTGGGACCGGAGACTGAACTGCAGGACGCCGATATTCGTCAGCATCTGGTGTTATGGCTGGAAGAGCTGAATCCAAAACAGCGCGAAGTTTTGGCTCGCCGTTTTGGGTTACTAGGGTACGAGCCATCGACATTAGAAGATGTTGGTCGCGAAATTGGCCTAACCCGAGAACGGGTTCGCCAAATCCAGGTGGAAGCACTGCGTCGGTTACGTGAAATAGTCACGCATCAGGGGCTGAATATCGAAACCCTGTTTCAAGAATAATCATTCAGTACTGCGACCAGCAACGGCCCTTAAGGTGCTTGTTGCTGTTGGACCATCAGCTACAACAAGCTAAAACACAAAACCGCGAGCCAATGCCGCGGTTTTTTTCATCTATAACTTAAGATGATTCGATAGGTCTTTGGCAGCAACTGCTTAGGCGTGGATGTTGCTAAACCAAATTTCAAAACAGCTGCATTGCTCTGCAGTAAAGTCGTCAGATTTGGTTTCAGTACTGGCAAGTCGATAAGGCAAGCCATGGCGTTGCAAGACTTCCCTGACAAACACTAAGCCGATGCCTTGACCGCCTTTTTTGGTGGTAAAAAAAGGTGTAAACAGCTGTTCGGTCCCTAGCGCCCTTAATAAATCACCGGAATCAGCGACCGATAAAAGCCAGCGTTGTTGTTGCCAATCAAGCTGTACTGACACTGTGGCAGGGCGGTCAGGCTGTCGCTGCATCCCTGTCTCGGCGGCCTCTACCGCATTTTTGATAATATTAAGCAGAGCCTGACTAAAGAGTGCCGGGTCCAATAATTGCCAAACCGGTTCCGTTGGTAGCTGCCATTGTAAATTGACCCCACGCTGTTGGGCGTTATCGCGACACAAATACAGTACGTCCTGTAGCAGCAAACCTAGATCAGTGCGTTGCAATTCAGGATCTGGCATTTTGACCACCTGACTGCAGCGATCGATAAATTGCCCCAAACTATGGTTGCGTTTTTGTACCGCTGTTATCGCAATCGAGAAATCTTGCTGATCGTCGATTTGCAACTGTGGTTGGTAATGGCTGATGGATTGCAACACTGAGCCAGTGACGGCGACGGTGTTATTGACCTCGTGGGCAATGACCCGAACTAATTTATCAAAGGTCGATTTTTCCGAGTTGTGCAATTCAGTGGTCAGTTCTTCAATCAACAAAAAACGCCGGTTAAAACCCCGGTCGAAAAACTGACTGCACTGGCAACGAAAACGCCGGCCTTCGCTGTCAGTACACAGCGTATTTTGCTGCGGTTGTAATTGTTGCAAGCTGGGTAACAGACTGCGCACCCGCTGTTGTTCAATTTGGCTGCTTTGTGGAAAAAAGGTCGCAGTTCCATCAAGCCAGGCGGCGAGGGGCTTGCCTAAAGGATCGGCAAGTCCAAGCAATTGCCGCGCACTGGCATTCAGTAGACTGAGTTTGTCATCAAAATCAAATACCAAAATGGCGACTGGTGATGCTTCCAGCAATTGATCAAGTAAGCCTTGTTGTTCGCCAAGTCGCAGCCGTTCTTGCTGCAAGCGGGTGAGTAGTTCGTTGTAGCATTGCACCAGAGATTGCAGCTGCGGATCCTTATGAGCGTGCAGCCGTTGGTTGTAGCTTTGCTCCTGCAGCAGTTGCTGAAAACTTTCTGTATAGCGTAGTGGCTGAAAACTTTGCTGGCATAGCTGCCAACATAGCCAAAAACTGCCAGCGAGCGCTAATTCAAGTATCAGCATCAGCCAGGGTTGTTGTTGAAAAAAAATCAGAGTGCCAACCAGCAACACCAGATGCAGTGCCAGCAGATAACTGCGCAGTCGGAATTCGATGTTCATCAAGGTACCTTGCGTTATTTGTCATCCCGCGGGACGTGCAACTGATGTTTCTCCAGACGACGGTATAAAGCAGTCCGGCTTAAACCCAGTTGTTTCGCGACCCGGCTCAGATTCCCTTGAAACTGCTCCAGCGCTTGTTCTATCAGTTGTTTTTCCACTTCATCCAAGGTTAGTCCTTGAATGCTGGCCGCATGACCGGTGGGGGCCGAGTCTGCCATAGCACTGATAAAGTCTTGCTGTTCCAGCTGCTGTTTGTCGCCTTCGGCGCTGGCCAGTAATAAGGTGCGTTCTAATGTTTGTTTAAGCTGGCGGATGTTTCCGGGCCATGGTTGGGCATAGAGCCAGTCGCTGGCAGCCGTGCTTAGCTGTATGCCTGGCAACTGGTAGTCGCGAGCCAGCTGCTGGAGTAATTTTTTAGCCAATAACGGGATGTCGGAACGCCGCTCGCGCAGTGGTGGTAACCGGATACAAATCAGGTTGAGACGATACAATAAATCTTCACGAAACAGTCCGCTCGCTACCAGCTGGCTTAAATCTTGATTGGTGGCGCTGACCAGCCGAAAATCGGCCTGTTCGGTTTGGCTGGCGCCCACCGGTTGATACCGTTGATCCTGCAACACCCGCAGTAATTTCACCTGATCAGTTTTTTGCAACTCGCCAATTTCATCTAAGAACAAGGTTCCCTGACTGGCACTGGCGATATGGCCAGCCCGGTTCACTTTGGCATCGGTAAATGCACCGCGGACATGGCCAAACATTTCGCTTTCAAACAACGATGAGGTGACGGCACCCATATTCACCTTTACCAATGGCTGGTGATGGCGAGGACTATTGCGGTGAATGGCATCAGCGACTAACTCTTTGCCAGTGCCACTTTCACCGTAAATCAACACCGGTGCTTTGGTGCGGGCCACCCTTGCAATGGTTGCCAGTTGCCGCACAAATTCCGGATGTTCACCAATCAAAGCGCCAAAATCAAATTGGCTATCCAGCTGAGC
>JAHJNE010000240.1 GCA_018820995.1 Gammaproteobacteria bacterium
CAGAGGTGAATACCGCTGCGTTCAAGCGTAAACGGCGTTCAAACCATTCACTTTTCACACCCAATTCAAAGGTATCAACTGTTTCTGGTTGGTAAGGCTGGTCAGCACTTGGGTTTAAGCTTTTCACAGCGCGCATATCAAAACCGCCGGATTTAAAGCCATCTGTGTAGCTGCCGTAATACATCACACTGTCGGTTGACTGATATTCAAAACCAATGCGTGGTGAAAAATGGTTAAAGCTGGCGCTGTTTTCGAAATCAGTTTGCACTTGTAAAATGGTGCCGCCACTAACGCGAGGTAATTTGTAACCTAAGTACATATAACGGAATACATTCGCGTCTTTATCGTCTTTGGTATAACGGCCACCCAAAGTGAACGACCATTGGTCGTCATACTGATATGAACCCTGGGCGTAAGCTGCAATAGAGTCGGTGTCGACACAACCGCCATTTTCAACCGTGACGCCGGCACCTGCCACAATCACAGTGCCAAAAGCACCACAGGCTTCACCGCTGAACGAATAAATACCAGAAGCAAATTTCAGTTTGTCGCTGTTATACAGGAACTGCAGTTCGTGCGAAGTTTGCTCATCTTCATAAAATGCCGGTACATCCAGCGAAGGTAAACGTGTACCGTCAAAGTCGATATTGGTGTCGGTAACGCCTTCACGTCTGGCTGATACTGCTTTGATGGTCCAATCGGCATTCACATCCCAGGTCATGGTCAACGACTGGCCACTGGTTTCGACGGAGTTGTCTTCCGGCATACTGGTGTTGGAATCAAACACACTGGCTGGAGGTGCTTCTTTAGTTAATAAACTCGGCGTTAAACGATGACCGCCTTTGGAATTAGAATCATCCTGAGTTTTATCCGCGGCAAAAGCAAAACGCAAGTTATCCATCGCCTGATATTGCAGATTGATCCGGCCAGTGACGATATCTTTGTCGTAGTTCTCAGCACCAGTATTTAAATAAGTACCAAAACCGTCGCGATTGTAAACAGCACCTGCAGCACCAATAAACAGTTTATCGGTAATGGCGGTCTGGCCCGACAGTTTCACATCTTTCTGACCATAACTGCCAACAGTGCCCCGCACTGCAAATTCATTATCACCACTAAGCGCTTTGGTGACATATTTCACCGCACCACCGATGGTGTTACGGCCATATAAAGTCCCTTGTGGGCCGCGTAGAACCTCAATTCGCTCGACATCATAAATATCTAACGCCGCGCCTTGTGGCCGCGCCATATAGACGTCATCGATATAAATACCAACGCCTGGTTCAAAACCCCACAACGGGTCTTGCTGACCGATCCCCCGGATATATGCCGTTAACGTGCTGTTGGTGCCACGCGAAACTTGCAGGGTTGTATTCGGCGAGTACTGCTGCACTGAAGTAATGTTTTCAATGCCTTTTTGTTTTAAGTCTTCTGCGCCAATTGAGGTCACAGCAACCGGCACCGTTTGCAGGTTTTCTGCGGTGCGTCGTGCCGTCACCTGAATCACTTCAAGCCCGGCGGTTTCTTTGTCAGCAGCGGCTGGTTGTTGCTGCGCGGCTGCGGGGAGAACCGCACCGAACAGCACTGAGCTGACGGCAACGGCGAGTAAAGTAGGTTGGAACGACTTGTTATTGTTATGGGCCATGAGGCGTCTCCTGCTGTTCAGTCGGCTATCTTATCTTTTAGTTATCTGTTGATTTGTCATGCGTAACTGACTCTACTTTAGGCCGATCTGACGAAATGTTAATCTGTACCTTAGTACTATAGAGATGTGCCGACGGATAGATCAGACTGCATAAAAAGCAAAGAAGGATGTTTTTATGCTCAGTATTCTAGGTTTACTAGCCGGCTTATTTTTACTCATTGTGCTCACCATGCGCGGCTTTAACCTGTTTATTCTGGCGCCACTGTGCGCCTTGCTGGTGGCAGTCACTAACGGCATTCCTTTTTGGCAAACCACCGGCTCTGCTGACTTTATTCATGGTTATATGAATGGTTTTGCCAGTTTTGTCAGCGCCTGGTTTCTGATGTTCCTGTTAGGCTCTTTGTTTGGCAAGCTGATGGAACATACGGGCGCCGCGGATGCAGTGGCGCTTGCCATTATCAACAAACTGGGCAAAGCCCATGCCGTCGCAGCCGTCGTGCTGGCCTGCGCCGTGCTCACTTACGGTGGTGTCAGCGTCTTTGTCGTCGCGTTTTCTGCCTATCCGATGGCGGTCAGTTTGTTTAAGGATGCCAATCTACCACGACGTTTTATTCCGGCAGCGCTTGGTCTGGGTTCCGTTACTTTCACCATGACTTCCGCCGGCTCACCGGAAATCCAAAACTGGATCCCCATTCAATACTTAAAAACTTCACCTTATGCGGGCTGGGAAGTCAGTGTGGTGGTCGCTATTTTTATGGCCGCTATCGGATACGCCTGGCTGCAAAAAATGATCGGTGCCGCAGTTGCCAAAGGTGAGCGCTTTGAAGGTCGTGACAGCGATCCGGTGGTCGGCGAACGCGCCTTGCCCCATCCAATGCTGGGTATTATTCCGCTCTTCGTGGTACTTGGATTATCCAATTGGCTGCATCACAGCTTGCAACAAGCTGCGCTCATTGTCGCGCTAAGCGGTGGTGTGTTGACGTTGTATCTGCTGAATCGCCGTTATGTGCAAAATCTCGATAAGGCACTGAACGACGGTGTCACCGGCGCCTTAATGGCGATTGGTAATACGGCCGCAGTGGTGGGATTTGGCAGTGTGGCGAAATTAACGCCCGCTTTTGCAACCATCGTCCAGCAACTCACCCATTTACCGGGCCCTGAACTGCTTGGTGCTGCGATTGCTGTCAGTGTGATAGCCGGAGTCACCGGCTCGGCATCAGGTGGCCAAGCCATTGCTTTACCTGAAATTGCCCCAACTTACCTCGATCGCGGCGTTGATCCAGAACAATTACACCGGGTGGTCGCCATTTCATCAGGAGCTTTGGATTCACTGCCGCATAACGGCTATGTCGTCACGACCATTCGTGCTATCTGT
Source organism: Gammaproteobacteria bacterium (assembly GCA_018820995.1). Lineage (GTDB taxonomy): Bacteria > Pseudomonadota > Gammaproteobacteria > Enterobacterales > Alteromonadaceae > Pararheinheimera. Next base: position 3,021 of record JAHJNE010000240.1, read on the forward strand.
GGCGAGTCACACCAAAATGCCTACGGCCCGGTAGCCATCGTGACCGTTGTCGTGCCGCTGATCGGCACTTTGCTGGCGATTGGTTTGTTTCAACTGTTTTAAGCGGAGTTATTAATGAATCTCAAAATCACCTTTGGATCTGCTGTAGTAAAGCCTGGCCGCTGGCTGTTGCTCCTTGGTTTGCTGCTGTCACAGGCTGTCACTGCTGAAACTTTGATCGTTAAAAAACAGGCTTTTGAAATCAATAACTTTCAAACGCAAAATCAACAAACCATCGCCAAAGTTCGGGTTGGCTGGGAAGCGTATGGCACCTTAAATGCCGACAAATCAAATGTTATTTTAATCACCCACTATTTTTCCGGAACTTCACATGCGGCTGGCAAATATCAGCAGGATGACGCTGCACCTGGTTATTGGGACAGTATTATTGGTCCAGGCAAAGTGATTGATACCAATAAGTTTTATGTCATTTCGAGCGATACTCTGGTCAATGCCAACGTCAAAGATCCACATGTGATCACCACGGGGCCTGCCACTATCAATCCCGCCACCAATAAACCTTATGGCCTGACATTTCCGGTCGTTACCATTCGGGATTTTGTCGAAGTACAACGTGCGTTGCTTGATAGCCTTGGCATCAACAAACTATATGCGGTGATAGGCCCATCGATGGGCTCGTTTCAGGCCATTGAATGGGCAACCATTTATCCGGATCGAGTGCAGCGTTTAGTGCCCGTCATTGGCACTGCATTTATTGATGCATGG
>JAHJNE010000241.1 GCA_018820995.1 Gammaproteobacteria bacterium
CCGGATTAAAAACCCGGCTTTTGTCGGGAGTTGGGGCGCCAGTGACGAAGACTTATTTAACACGGCACATCAACAGCTGCTTGCTTTACATCAGCAAGACAAACCATTTTTCAGCCTGATTTTCACCTCGAGTAATCATGAACCCTTTGAATTCCCTGATAATCGGATCACGATGCACGAACAACCAAAAAACACCGTGAATAACGCCGTCAAATATGCTGATTGGGCGATGGGGAAGTTTTTTGAAACCGCGAAAAACAGCGATTATTGGCAAGACACATTGTTTTTGGTCGTGGCTGACCATGACAATCGTGTCTATGGCAACAACCTCATTCCGGTAGAAAAGTTTAGGATCCCTGGGTTGATTTTGGGCGCCGATGTCACACCAGAAGTGCTTGACACACTGAGCAGCCAAATTGATTTGGCGCCAACCCTGCTCAGTATGGCGGGGGTTTCAGCCTGTCATACCATGATTGGTCGCGACCTGACCCTCGACAAAACTAGCCCAGGCCGAGCCATCTTACAATTTGAAAACTATTTTGCGCTGATGCAGCCAGACTCTATAACTATTTTGAAGCCGAACGAAGGTTCTGTTCTTGCCAATTATCAGGTTGCCAACAAGAAGCTACTCTTATCGACAACGCCGGCTACTAAAACGCAGCTTCAAAAAGCTTTAGCTCAGGTGCAACTTCCGTCGTATTTGTACCGGGAGCGGAAAAATCCCAGCCATTACAGCTGTGCAGCCCCCTGAGTATTGTGGTGCTTTGAGCCTTCCAGCGAAGTTGGTGTCGGGCGAGTATGATGTTGATATAAACAACACCTACCGCCCGCACTTGTTGTTGAATCGCCTCGCCAAAATCAATTTTTAATCAATAACTTCCGACATCGCCATTTCTAAACAACCTGACACCAGTCTTCACTGAATGATTCTTTTAAAACTTAAGTGTTTCTTAAGTTTGGAACGTTAGGCTAAGCACAATTACCCAATTATTTCAAAAAACGGGGTTGTTGTGCAAAGACCGGGTCGACTTAACATTTTTAGCCATCTCATCATGCCTATCATCTTGGCATCACTGCTTTTTGCATTGACGTACGGTACGACATTGGATTTTGCTTTTGCCTCATTTTTGTATGAATTACAGGGTGGCGCCTGGTCGTTACAACATCATTGGCTAACCGAAATCGTCCTGCATAAATACGTGAGAGATCTCAATCAAATACTCGTGGTCTTGTTGTTTGGTTATTGGCTGGTACGACAGTTTTATCGCAAAGACCGCAGCCAAAAACAACGGGCCTTGGGCGGACTCCTGCTAAGTCTGATTTTAAGTTACATCATTGTCGCGATATTAAAACGGTTGTTGCCGATGGAATGCCCTTGGGATTTGCAACAGTTTGGCGGCAACAGTGTGTTTTGGGGGTTATTTGATAGCAGACCTGCGTCACTTGCGACAAATCAATGTTTTCCTGCGGGACACTCCAGCATCGGTTTTGCATGGGTTGCGCTTTATTACTATTGGCGCCAAGTGCAGCCAAGCCGCGCATTCCAAGGACTGCTGCTAGGATTAAGCGCTGGCTTGCTGTTAGGGTTTGTACAGCAACTTCGCGGTGCTCATTTTATTTCACACGACATCGCAACTGCCACTATCTGCTGGTTAGTGTCGACTTTTCAATACCTGTTTCAAAGCCGCCGTTTCGCTAAAACGCCGCTCGATTTGGTCGACACCCTGCCGTCACCGGTTCCCGTTTTAACTTTCACTTCTGTGGAGTCAGCAGATGTTTGACGCTATTTCGCCTGCTGCAAAAGCAGCACCTGAGGCTTTTAATTCTAGTAAACAACGTTTATGGCATCCGCTTTGGTTTGCATTCATCTCTGCAATAGGCCTAACGCTTCTTCTGAACGGCCATTTTCTGCAAGCCGTTCAGGCCAAAGTACCAGGCCAATATGGTTTACAGCTAAATCTGGTGGCTATCTTATTTTTGCTGAATTTGCTACTGGTGGTGTTATTTAGTTTTCGCAGATTGCAAAAACCCGCGGTCTTGGTATTTTTTGCTATTGGCGCTTTTAGCTATTACTTCATCGATAGTTTTGGCATCGTGATTGACAAAGCTATGCTACAAAACGCCGTCGAAACTGATGTAGCCGAAGCCAAAGGTATCTTGACCGTTAGTATGATTTGGCAAGTTTTTGGGATGATGTTATTTCCAATTCTTTGTATTAGTTTAATTAAAGTGCGGTCACTGCCTGCAATGCAATTTTTTAAACACTGGCTGCTCGCGTTAGTGCTAGTGGTCTTAAGTTTGGGAAGTTTAATTGCTTCTGGCTTCTCCGAGCTGGCACCGTTTTTTAGAAATTACAAAGACGTTAAACATTTAGCCTTACCTTTTAGCCCGATGTCAGCGGCCGTGTCTTTTTCTTCAGATCTCATCAAGCAACAGTTCCCAACCAAGTTTGTGCAGTTAGGCCAGGATGCAGTGCAGCCGTTAGCTGTCAAAACGGACAAGCCACGGTTAATTGTGTTGGTGTTAGGTGAAACTGCGCGCGCGGATCACTTTCAGCTGAACGGTTATGCCCGTCCAACCAACCCCAAACTGAGCCAATTGCCGGTTTACAGTTTCAAGGATGTCAGCTCATGCGGCACCGCGACAGCTCATTCAGTGCCTTGTATGTTCTCAAATATGGGACGCGAAAACTACAAAGAAACCATTGCCAAAAACAGCAGTAATATTCTGGATGTGTTGGCAAAAGCAGGGATTAACGTCAATTGGCTGGACAACAATTCTGGTTGTAAAGGTGTCTGCGCCCGGGTTCCGACCGACCTGGTATTTGAGCAACAGCAAAACCCTCTCTGTACCGATGGACAATGTCTTGACCCAGTTCTATTGGAAGCATTAGATAAGCAACTGCAAAAACCAGTGACCAGCGACCGGTTGATTGTGTTGCATCAGATGGGCAGTCATGGCCCGGAATATTACAGACGAAGTGCCGGCTCAGACAAAGTCTTTTTACCCGAGTGTACCGACAAACAAATACAACTTTGCGCGCCTACAGACATCGTCAATGCTTATGACAACAGTATTGTGGCAACAGATAGCCTGTTGGCTGGCGTCATTGAGCGTTTAAACAAAGAACAAAACTACCAGACTGCAATGTTTTATCTATCCGATCATGGCGAATCCCTCGGTGAGAGCGGCATCTACCTGCATGGTTTGCCCTACTGGATGGCTCCCAAAGCACAGACCCAGGTGCCGATGCTGTGGTGGATGTCAGGCGCTTATGCTTCTTCACAACAGCTGACGGCAGAATGCATCGCGGCCAGACAACAGAACCCTTACAGCCACGATAACTTATTTCATAGCCTTCTCGGCATGTTCAAAGTCTCTACAGACTTGTATCAATCGGGCAAGGACATTTTCCACACTTGCTGATGTTTATTTCTGCATAAGGGCGCTGAGCCTTTGGAGTTGGTATGCACCATTACAGTCGGCTTTGCCTTATTGCCTTCACATCGGCGGTCAGCAGCTCTTCGCTGGCACAAGAAGTCACCTTTTCACAGCTTTGTGATTTCGTGAAAAAAGATCCTGCGACGCAAAATGCGACTGCCAGTGGTCAGAATTCAATTGACCCTAATATGCCTCCAGTTCGGGTTCAAAGCATAGAGATGGTCAACCATCCTATTTTTGACGAAAGTGATCCTGAGACTATTTGGCTGCATCGGTTCGCCAACTGGTTGCATATCAACACGAAATCCTCAGCCCTGCGCAAAGAATTGATCCTCAAAGAAGGACAACAAGTGACCGCTGATGACTTAGCGGAAGCGGAAAGGTTATTGCGCGAAAAGTCCTATATCCGTGATGCCAGTGTGTATGTCGTTGGACCTTGTCAGGTCGATGGCAGCAATACCATAAAAGTTGAAACCTGGGACAACTGGAGCTTATTGCCAAACCTCGGTTTTGGTCGTACCAGCGGGCAGAATAAGTACTCCTTTGGCTTTAAAGAAGATAACTTTTTGGGCTATGGCGTACGTACTTCAGTCAAATATCAGTCTGACTATTTACGTAGCGGTTATGAATTTAAAGCGTCTAGCCCACTATCGTTACTGGGTTTTCCTGAACTAGACCACAGTTATATCGATGTGGAGTGGACGGAGAATAACGATGGCCGCCGCACACAGTTGCAGTTGGATAAGCCTTTTTATCAGGATACAACCAATCGTATGTATAAAGCCGGCTGGTTGAGTGACGAACGGCTTGAGCAGATTTATCACAACGGTGCGCTTGAAAACCGCTTTATGACCAGACAAAAAGAGATTGACCTGCAAACGGGTTGGTTATTGGATTATCGCGAGCGCACCAGTGTAAGGCTGTTGACCGGTTTCACTTCACAACGCTGGAATTTTACCGAAGATTTATTACTTCCGGCTTTGGCACTGCCTGAAGATCGCAGCTACCAATATCCTTGGATAGGGCTTGATTACAAAGAACACCGCTACCAGGTTTTATCCGACGTTTATCTGATTAATCACAACGAAGACATCAACTTAGGTTGGCATCATCAAGCACGCATCGGGTTACAGACATCTAATTTAGCCACGGATCAATCGCTTGGTTATCATCTGCAATTAGAGTCAGATAAAGGGTTTGGCGATGCTGAACATCTTACGTTGGTGACACTGAAACTAGAGGCGATGTTGGGCGTGAACAGCGGCGATCAGCTGATTGCCGCTGCAAAAGCCGAAGATTTTTATCGGATCAGCGACCAATTTACCTTCTACAGTAAACTGCAATATGACCATCGAACCCGCAACTATCTTGATCAGCCGTTAGAGTTAGGTGGTGAAACTGGCCTGCGCGGCTATCCGGTGCAATATCAGCATGGAACGCAGCGCTGGTTAGGGACCGCAGAACTGCGGTGGTATCCTCAAATTAATATCTATCGGTTGCTGGATGTTGGCTTTGTTGCCTTTGCAGACGCCGGCCGTGCCAGTGGCGGAGATATCGAACGCGCCAATACGATGCAACCTTTACTGCGCTCATCAGCCGACTTGTTGCTGCAAAATAACAGCGAGCAATGGTTAGGTTCAGTGGGTATCGGCGCCCGTTTTTACTCATCGCGTTCCAGTAATAATCATGTGATCCATATGGACTTGTCTAAACCAGTCGGCGGCGCCAAAGACGTCAATTCGTGGGAAATTCAGCTGAAAGTTGAAGAAAGGTTTTAAGCAAATCAAATCGAAGATACTCATTCAAATATTTCACACTCTAAATTTAAACCGCTTGGCTTATGCCAAGCGTTCAACAGAAGGTCG
>JAHJNE010000242.1 GCA_018820995.1 Gammaproteobacteria bacterium
CAGTAAACGGCCTATTGAATCATAAGTTTTGCGCCCCATGATGACCGGCTTCCCTAGCGTCACTTTCTTGAAATGAGCAAGATCAGCGGGCATATGCCATGGCATTTGATTATTCAGGCCAATAACATTTTCATTGGCCATCGCAGCCACCAAGGCTATTTTCATCTTGTACCCTTATCGCTGATAAATGACTTCCACATCATAATCGTCGTCATCAAAATCATCATCATCGTCTAAATCATCAGATAGATCCATGACTTGCTCGTGGTAGTCGTCCCATTTAAACTGCACAGGATCAAGGAATTGTTCTGTAACGATCTCTTTCGGCAATAGATCTAAATACTGCTGAATTTCATGGCACATCTGTTCTGTATTCGTACGAGATGCTGCTGACACGCTATAAACAGGACCTTCCCATCCAATACTTTCAATAACTCGCTGTTTGATTTCTTCGAGTTCATCTTCCAATACTAAATCTATTTTGTTAAAGACTAACCAACGCGGTTTATGTGCTAGTTTATCGCTATATTTGGCTAGCTCTTGAATAATGACCATCGCGTTTTCAGCGGGATCTGAACCATCTGCAGGCAGAACATCGACCATATGTAGCAACAAACCGCAGCGTTCCAGATGTTTTAAAAACTGGATGCCTAAGCCGGCCCCTTCAGAAGCACCTTCAATGAGGCCGGGAATATCAGCGATAACAAATGACTTGCTGCTTTCGGTGCGGACAACACCTAAGTTTGGCACTAGTGTCGTGAATGGATAATCGGCGACTTTAGGTTTGGCTGATGACACTGCACGAATAAATGTTGATTTTCCAGCATTTGGTAACCCCAACATTCCGACATCAGCAAGTAATAATAACTCGAGTCGTAAATTGCGCACTTCTCCGGGTGTACCGTTTGTTTTTTTCCGCGGCGTACGGTTAGTACTGCTGGCAAAACGGGCATTACCTAAACCATGCCAACCACCTTTTGCCGCCATCAGCTTTTGACCATTTTGGGTTAAATCACCTAACACTTCATTGGTATCAATGTCGACTGCACGAGTACCAACAGGAACGCGCAGCACCATATCTTCACCACGTCGACCGGTACAGTTAGTACTCATGCCATTTTGGCCGCCTTGAGCGATATGAATTTTCTCGAATTGAAAGTCAACCAAGGTATTCAGGTTTGTATCAGCCTGCAGATAAACGTCACCACCATCTCCACCGTCGCCACCATTCGGACCACCTTTGGAGACAAATTTTTCCCGACGGAAACTGATTATGCCATTACCACCGTCACCGGCCTCGACGCGGATTTCCGCTTCATCAACAAATTTCATCTGACCTATCCTGCTATTTTGCTTGTGGATATTATAAACCCAAGCATGACTTTCGGCGAAAAAACAATCACTCCAGCCAAATGGCTGTTGTCATTCAATTACCGATTTGCGCCGGCAATATCGACAAACATCAATTGATTTCTCAAAACGACGACCGAAGTCGTGCGGAAGTAATATTATTGCTGAATATTACTGGAAAGGCTGACGCATTCCCACTGCACTTAGGCCATCAATGTCGTGTACATAAAAAAAGCCCCGCACTCAGGCGGGGCTTTTCCAAAAAGCTTTCCGATTATTCGCTGACGATGCTAACGAATTTACGGTTATGTTCGCCTTTCACTTCAAACTGAACTTTACCGTCAGTTAAAGCAAATAGGGTATGGTCTTTACCGATACCAACGTTTGTGCCAGCGTGGAATTTGGTTCCACGTTGACGAACGATGATGTTACCAGCCAATACTGATTCGCCACCGAAACGCTTAACACCTAAGCGTTTCGCTTCTGAATCACGACCATTACGTGTACTACCTACACCTTTTTTACTTGCCATGAGTCGTTACTCCTGAATTAAGCGCTGATGCCAGTAATTTTCACTTCAGTAAACCACTGACGATGGCCAGCTTGTTTACGAGAGTGCTTACGACGACGGAATTTAACGATTTTAACTTTATCGCCACGGTCATGATTGACCACTTCCGCAGTTACTTTACTGCCTTCAACTAAAGGAGTACCGATTTTGACTTCTTCGCCATTTACAACCATCAGAGCAGCAAATTCAACGATCGCGCCCTTTTCTAAGTCCAGTTTTTCTAGACGAAGGGTTTGGCCTTCAGTCACTCGGTGCTGTTTACCACCACTTTGGAAAACCGCGTACATAGTTAACTCCGTACAGATCACGCCAGCTACATAAGGGGCGTGTTAATTATATTCACAGGGCGCGAATTGTACGCAATTTCCCCTACCCTCGCAAGAGGAATTCTAAAAAATGTCAGCACTTCACAAAATGATGTAGTTTTAGTTTTTCCGATCTGGCTCTTGGTGTAGAATCGAGCCACTTTAACCGTTGGTGCAGTTATTCAGAATGACGCTCGATGAAATCAAACTGTTAAGCCAAGAAGATATGGCGGCAGTCAATCAGCACATCTTCTCTCAGCTAAGTTCAGATGTAGCTTTAATTAATCAACTCGGTATTTATATCGTCAATAGTGGTGGAAAAAGACTTCGCCCCCTTTTGGCGGTACTTGCCGCCCGTGCATTAGGCTATCAAGGCCAGCAACATATTACACTGGCTACTATTATTGAATTTATTCATACAGCGACTTTACTGCATGACGATGTCGTAGATGAATCAACATTACGACGTGGTAAAGAAACAGCAAATGCGGTATTCGGCAATCAAGCCAGTGTTTTGGTTGGCGACTTTCTTTACACACGGTCCTTCCAATTGATGGTGTCACTTGGACGGATGCGGGTCATGGAAATTCTGGCAGACGCGACCAATATCATTGCCGAAGGCGAAGTGTTGCAGCTGATGAATGTAAATGACCCTGACACGACTGAAGAAAGTTATATGCAGGTTATCTATTGCAAAACCGCAAAATTATTTGAGGCAGCAACTCAGCTTGCCGCGGTACTTTCAAGTCAGGATGAAATCATTACGAAGGCGATGCAAAATTATGGCATGCACCTTGGCACTGCATTTCAATTGATTGATGACGTCCTCGATTACCAGGCCGACGTTGACGAACTAGGTAAAAATATCGGGGACGACCTTGCTGAGGGTAAGCCGACATTGCCACTTATACATGCATTAAAGCACGGGACTTCACAGCAAAAGGCACTGATACGTGAAGCCATTATTGAAAGCAATGGTCTAAGTAAGCTTGATGAAATAATGACTGCATTAGAGCAAACAAACGCTTTTGAATACACTCGAAACATTGCCGAGCAAGAAGCACAGAAAGCCCGCGAATCTATTGCGTTTCTGTCAGAGTCTCCTTATAAAGAGGCCTTGCTCGCACTGGCAGACATGGCAGTTGAGCGCAATACTTAATCGTCTGTCTTCCTTAATTATCAATATTATTTAATAACAGCCACGAAAGACAAAAAAGCCAGCAGATGCTGGCTTTTTTATCAATTTCGAGAATTAAGCTTTATTGACGAACTCTTCACCTAAGGTGATATCTGCTTTCAAAGTTGGCAGCATGTCGTTCATAGCCTGCTCTTCATAAGCACTTAAAGTGCCAATTGGGAGTAAAGCTTCAACACCGTTTTTGCCTAATGTGATTGGTTGAGCGAAGAAACGAGCATGCTCACCGTTACCTTCTACATAAGCATATTCAGCAACCGCTTCGCCTTGTAAACCTTTAACTAAAGATACACAGAAACGAGCTGCGGCTTGACCCATCGACAAAGTCGCAGATCCACCACCAGCCTTTGCTTCAACAACTTCGGTTCCAGCATTCTGAATACGATAAGTCAGAGATGAAACTTCTTCAGCAGTAAAAGTTACACCCTCAATTTGAGAAAGCAGAGGTAAAATTGTAGTACCGCTATGGCCACCAATCACAGGAACGATTAATTCAGCTGGGTTTTTGCCTTTTAATTCGCCGACAAATGTCTCTGCCCGGATCACATCTAAAGTCGTGACGCCAAATAGACGTTTCGGATCGTAAGTTCCTGCTTTTTTGAACACTTCAGCAGCGATAGCAACAGTGGTGTTTACTGGATTAGTAATAATACCGACCAAAGCTTTTGGACATTGCTGCACAATCGCTTCTGCCAGAGTCTTCACTACGCCAGCGTTAATGTTAAACAAATCTGAACGATCCATACCTGGTTTACGTGGCATCCCTGCTGGGATCATCACGATATCAGCGCCAGCTAGAGCTGTGTTTAAATCTTCTTTACCATGGCCGGTCACTTTGACGGCCGTCGGGATATGGCTTAAATCTACCGCAACGCCCGGAGTCACCGGAGCTAAGTCATACAACGCTAAATCCGTGCCAGCAGGCAGGTTCAACTTCAGTAATAAAGATAAGGCCTGACCGATACCACCAGCAGCACCTAATACGGCAACTTTCATGCTATTCTCCCAATTTACGGTTCATTTAAAAACGCGCCAACAATACTGAAAACAAGGCTAAATTACAAATGACTTACGCCTAAAGTCTAAGCATTTTAGCTCATTTAAACCGATTTTACTGCCATGTCAGGCTGGCTGTGTTAACTTTGCTACAATTGGCCGGTTAATTTGATAAGAACGATAGATGATGACCAAACAATCAAAACAAGAAGCATTAATTTCCGCTTTTAAATCGCTATTAAAAGAAGAGCGTTTTGGCTCGCAAAGTGACATCGTCGAGGCACTCAAAGCTGAAGGGTTTGATAATGTCAGCCAGTCAAAAGTGTCGCGGATGCTCAGCAAATACGGTGCTGTTCGCACCCGTAATGCACGCCAGGAGATGGTCTACTGCTTACCGCCGGAACTAGGTGTCCCCACAACAAAAAGCCCGCTAAGGCAGCTTGTACTCGACATCGAACACAATGACGTAATGATTATCATCCGGACGAGCCCTGGTGCAGCACAATTAATCGCTAGATTATTGGATTCTGTAGGTAAAGCTGAAGGCGTACTTGGAACTATTGCAGGTGACGACACGATTTTCATCGCGCCGACCAGTGTAAAAAACATCAATTTCACTTTGAAAAAAGTAACCGAGCTATTTGAGAAAGTTTAGTTAATGACTTTTAACTTTTGCTTAAATTGACTGCAGCAAACTACTCAAGGCCAGCTTGCTGCTCCATAAAGCTGACTGATGGTGCAAAAAATGCTGCACCGCTGTCAGCTTGAGTGAAGTCGAGCAATAAATCATAATTTTGTTGACCGGATTGGCCCATTCTAGATTTTAACCAACGCAAGTATGCTTTTGCCTCAGTGGAAAATCCGAGGTTTAACATCCCCTGAACTTTTAATTGCCCATAGGGCATATTCTGAAATAATAATGGGATGGACTGACCATCTATAGTACTTCCAGTCGCTTTCATCTCATGACTATTTTCATCCAATTGGGCCATTGCTAAACGCTGCCCATCTATTTTCCGACAGCCCATGATCGCTTCTTGCTGTTGTTGCGTTAGTTGTTGCCAACGCGCCATATCAAGTCGATAGCGCTGAAAATGCAGATAACTACCACCCGCGAAAATAGCATCATTGTTTTCAGAAATTAATGCGATATCACGCTTTTTACGTCCTTTAGGGGCATCTGGTCTATCAATAAACCCAGTTAAATCCCGACCATCCATGTATCTAAATGCGTGAATTTGTTCAGCTAATTCAACATGTTGACTTAACAATTGGAAGCACTGTTGAGCAGCGAGGTGTAACACATCGTAGCGGTCGGCGCGAATTTGCAAAAATAAATCGAATGGAAGTGCAGGCATATCAATATCATCAACAGATAATGGTAGCCAAGGTTGTAAATCTTTTGGTCTTTGATTCACATACAATGTGTCCCAATAACCAACCCCAACAGCCACAACGGCAGACAGATTAGATTCCGAAAATTGATCTGAGAGTCTCTGAATGAGTGCTGGCAATCTAGCTAGTTGCAAGCGAATAGCGGCCTGATGCCCATCTAAAGCATTAATCAGCAATACCATGCCATGTAAATTTGGTTCGGCACAAATGCCTAACTGTTCGCGCGCCATGTGGGTATAAAGTCCGGATTTTAGGGTTTAATGAACGGCCGACAGAATAATAGGTTCACCAGAAGATTACCATCCTTTGCGGTTTAACGGACGTATCTGCCATCGGCGTGTGAGATATATCTCACATAAAGGTAAGATATGGCAGTTTTTCGACATAGCACAAACACCACTTCATTTATAACTCTTTGTTTATTAGTAATTTTTAGCATCCACCCATTTATTTCAATTCGATTACAACCAAAACAACAACCTGAAGGCTACGCTTTTTTCAGAATTTTCAACGCATACTATGTTCATCGGATTGAGAATATGTTTTGCCCACATTGGATGTGGTGACTGGATGTCAGTTACGGTTAGCAAGAAGCAAACCTTAAAGCAATCAGTGCCAGATAGCACAAACAGCAATGGACGCACAAATGAATTCAGGAAGTTCAGGACGAGCTAAGATTTCAGGATGAAATCTATAGGGAGTTGGACGCTAAAGGACTGGCTTTGAAATCAGGACGATTTCAACAAGGACGAAGGACGCTAAAGGACTAGCTTTGAAATCAGGACGATTTCAGCAAGGACAAAGGACGCTAAAGGACTGGCTTTGAAATCAGGACGATTTCAACAAGGACGAAGGAC
>JAHJNE010000243.1 GCA_018820995.1 Gammaproteobacteria bacterium
GCAATGCCATAACTATCCAGTAATGCCAACAGCAGCTGCAGTTCGGCATTGGTTAAGGAGATGTCTTGTCCGGCAATACTGACCTGACCGCTGATCCGGTCCACCACCAGATTGTGGTTTTTTAGCAGCGTCGCTGTTTCATGCGCTTCCACCGCACTTAAAAACACCTTAATTTTTGCCAGTAAAATGCATGGATCAAGTGGTTTGAGCAGATAATCCTGTGCTCCAAGTTCTAATCCTTGTAGCTGCGCGCCGACTGAGGTTTGCGCCGTCATAAATAAAATCGGGCCTTTAAATTGTTGACGGATTTGCCGGACCAAATCAAAACCACTGCTGCCTGGCAGCATTACGTCGCAGACAATTAAATCGAAGCGCTGCGCCAGTAATAGTTTTTTTGCTTTGAGCGCATTGCCGCAGGTGGTGACGCCATAACCTTCACCTTGCAAAAAATCAGCAACCAATCGCGCCAGTTCCAGATCATCTTCAATCAGCAGCAACTGCGAGGTCATGGATTCCCCCAACTGGCGCGGCTGCGTTTGAGTAGTTGATCGCCGGCATTTAAGTCAACCTGTAACACGCGCACTAGTCTGGAGCCCAGTAATTGCCCGTCTTGTTGACTACGTAGTTCAAATTGGGTGTGTTCCGCGAGCGCAATTGTTAGTTGTTGCGCGCTGCCATTACCACACAGCAGTGGCGTGGGGGTCGCTTTTTTAAATAAACAGGCGTTCACTGGTTGTTGCCAACTGATATTGAGCAATAGTTCACAGGCTTGATGCGGCGCATGCAAACATAATCGGGGTTTTAGCTGAAATTCGGCTGTTTGCGCTGACACCGGCGTCACGACAGCAATACCTACGAGCAAGGTGAAGCGCGAAATAAGTGGAATGCTAAAAGTGAATGGCCTGAGGATAAGAAGCAATTGCTGGGCAATACGGGCGACTCGTGCGCCCTGTGTGACAAGTGTGGTAAAAAATCGGAAACCACATGGCCCAAAGTCGCGAAACGTCGGTTGTAATCGCTGATGAGTCATGATCAGTCTCCGGGGCGCTGCACCGCAAAGGGCGGTTAAGGTGATTCGTTGTTAACTATAGATACTGCCGTGTTCGCTAGCTTTGGTAAAGCCCGGTCGCTCCGGGATTCAAGATGAACAGACGGCGCCCCCGAAATAAGTGCCAATAACCACGACCGCGATATGCAGTGATGGTTATCGGCTCCCCAGTCAAACCCTGCTTAGGTTAGAACTGATATCTCACTTCAACACCTACGGTGCGTGGTGGGTTGAGCGACGTGACAGGAGTGCCCAGAACCGCCGCGGCAAAACCGCCAATGCCACCGGTTGTGTCATTGTCAGTCAGATTTTTCCCCCATAACGCCAGTTCCCATTGCTGTTGCTGGCTGGTCCAGCTCAGTCTGGCATTTAAGTTTTTGCTGTCGGCAAAATAAGCCGGAATGGTTTTAGCGATTTCCAGTAAATCCGGATCATCCGCCCTGGTATTTTCTTCATAGACATAGTCAACATGCAGTTTTACATCACCATCCAGCCATTGTTGCTCTGGCGTCCAATCGGCGGTCAGGGTGTAAGCATCCGCCGTTGAGGCTTTATCAACGTCGGTCACCAGATTGCCTTCGGCATTGTAAAATTGCTGCCATTTTGATTCAGTGTTGCGGTATTCGGTGACCAGCCCGAGTTTGAGTGTTTTGCTGGCTTGCCAGTCGAGGATCAGTTCCATGCCATTGATGTCCTGATCACCATTGATGACCAGTGGCACCGCGACCCCAGAGCCAGGTTCTTTGCTATTCACCGACTGCTGCCGGTTGGTCAAATCCATCTGAAACGCCACTACTTGCAAGCGCAGCTGATCCCATAAATCGGCTTTATAACCGAGTTCTAAGTTCCCCACTTCTTCCGGCGCAAAAGGGGTCATCGCAGAGCGGGGATCTAATGAATCATAACCACCTGATTTGTAACCGGTGGAATAGGAGAGGTACCACATACTGGTATCATTGGGTTGATAGCGGGTGACGGCGCGGCCGGTCAGTTTGCTCCAGCTGTTATTCGCATCAAGCTGTGGCATCAGCGGAAATAAAAAGTCGGTTAAACCCGACATCGCACCGGCAAAGGA
>JAHJNE010000244.1 GCA_018820995.1 Gammaproteobacteria bacterium
CGGCGAAGCTGAGGTTGGCGATGCCAATGACTAAACCGGCATTTTGTTCACCGTTAAACTGGTACTTTGTTAGCGGGGCAGGGGCGTAGCCTTTGGCCAGCAACTGCTGGCGCAAACGTGGTTCGTCAAAATGTGGTTGCAGGGTAGGCGGGCACAGCAGCACCAAATGTAAACCAGCATGCATGGCGTGCAGTTGCCAGTCTGGTAAATATTGTTCGGCTAGTTGCTGCGCTTGAAGCTGCTTTTGTTGGTAAAGTTTGCGCATTTTTCGTAGGTGCCGGCTGAAATGGCCTTCGCTGATAAAATCAGCCAGTGCCGCCTGCGTTAACAGCGGTACATCGCCATGAATGGCCTGAATAATAGCGGCAGCGCGTTGGATTAGCGCCGGTGGTGCCACTAAATAGCCTAACCGCAGCGCGGGTTGCATGGTTTTGCTGAAACTGCCGACAAAAATCACCCCTTCGCCTTGCGCCAATCCTTGCAGGCTTGCGATGGGCCGGTGTTGAAACTGAAACTCACTATCGTAGTCATCTTCTACCAACCAGCAGCTGTGCTGACGTGCCCATTGTAATACTGCCAAGCGATTGGCGAGCGGCATAATGCCGCCCATTGGATATTGGTGGCCTGGGGTCAGAAACAATGCTTTGCAATCCTGATGCTGCAGTAGTTCATCGGTGGCGATGCCATCCGGCCCGGCGGCATTCAGGTAGTCAATTTGCAAATCCTGCAACTGCAGTGCCTGTCGCAACCGGCCATAACCGGGGGATTCCATCAGTACTTTGTCGCCGCGCGCGGCCACCAGTAACGCCGCCACATACAAACCTTGTTGTGCGCCAGCGGTGATTAGAATTTGTTGTTCGGTGCAGTGCACCTGCCTTGATTGCTGTAAATAATGTTGCAGCGCCTGACGTAGCGGCAAATAGCCTAACAGGTCGCCACCAACCCCCAGCACAGCGCGATCCGCATGGCGTTGTAACAACCGTTGCCAAATCCGGTATGGAAAAGCGGCCAAGTCAGGAATGCCAGGTTCCAGCAACCCGGTTTTATGCATGCCGTTGGTGACTGATGTTATTGCCGCCGAACTCTGACCTACAGCTGCTACAGTTGACGCCTGCGATGTCGTTGCGGCGACTGCTTTGGCGGCTGCCAATGGCGCTGATAACCTGCTGGCAGCTTTGGCATTCTTCACGGTTTTTGCGCTCTCAGAACTCGCCGAAGCAGCTGCCGCCATAAAATACTGATCCGGCAGCTGGGTGATAATGCAGTAGCCGCGGCCTTGTTGGCCTTGCAGATAACCTTCGGCCACCAACTGTGCCAAAGCCGCATTAACAGTATTGCGGCTTAACCGCAATTCACTGGCTAAGATCCGGCTTGAAGGCAGCAATGCGCCATTCGGCCAGCGGCCGCTGAGCAAATGTTGACGCAGTGCCTGATACAACTGCCATTGCAAACTACCTTCGCCACACAAGGAAATGCTGTCGGGTGTTATTTTCATAACTGGATCCATAGTTTTGACAAAACTGGTGCTTTCGATAGAGCCAATTGCCTTTTAAGCTCTATCTGAACAGTAATTCTCTGCCAACGCAACCAGGAGTTTTTATGACGACAACCAACCATGCCACAAACACCCAGCTATCGAGCCCTCAACCTACGAGCAACCAACCCACGGGCAGCCAACCCATTAGCAACCAATCCGCGACCAACCAAAGCAGCGCCAACCCGCACCTCACGCCAGTTATTCAAGTGGAGACATGGCAGAGCAACCAGTTGGACGAATATCTGGCGTTATACCACTCGTCGGGTATTAAACGGCCATTAGCCGACAAGCCTCGCATGGCGAAGTTGTTTCAGGGCGCCAACTTGCTGCTTAGTGCCCGCATCGACGGCAAGCTGGTGGGCTTGGCACGCTGCTTAACCGACGGCGCTTATGTGTGTTATGTCTCAGATTTATTGGTGGCGGGGGAATGCCAGCGCCAAGGCATTGGCCGGTTGTTGCTGCAAACATTGGCAGAAAAACTAGGGCCACAAGTGCAGTTGTTGTTGCTCAGTGCACCAACGGCCATGACGTATTATCCAAAAATGGGCTTTGCTCCGCTCAATAATGCTTTTGCCATTGAGCGGCAGTATTAAGCGGCTGGTGATAAGTCTTTGATAAAAAAATAAATAGGGAGCAGTTGATGGAACCGGTGAGTACCTATACCCCGACTCATTTTGGGTGCGATGATACTGCTTTTATTCAGCAGTTTTTGCAGCAACATTATTTTGGGTTGTTGCTGACATCGAATTTGCAGTTCAGTGCGCTGCCTTTTTTATTCAACTGGGATTCGCCGACAGCGCTCACCGGCACCGTTAGCTGTCATCTGGCGCGGCAAAACCCACAGTTGGCCGTTTTGGAACAGGCCATGTTGCAAGGTGATAGCGTCAAGTTAGTGGTGCAGGGGCCGCATGCTTATTTGGCAGGCGGGTGTTATCAGCAGCAACCGCAGGTTCCCACCTGGAACTACAGTCTGGTAGAAATCACCGGTACGGTGTGCTTGTTAGATCAGCCCAGCACACTGGCGTTGGTGCGACGGCAACAAGCTGCGGCCGATCGTGCTTTACCCCAAGCGGTACAAGCCGTTTTTGCCGCCAATGCACTGCGGCAAAAAACGGTGCAAGCGTTGGGGCAAGTGTCCGTCCGCGCCAGCCAACTCGCTTATGAAAAACAGCTGGCCGCCGCCATTGTTGGGATCAGCATTAAGATTGAAAAAGTGCATGCTAAAATGAAGTTGTCACAGAATAAGAGCCCCAGCCAGCGGCAGGATGTGCTGCGCTTTTTACAACAAACCGAACAGCAAACTGGGCAACAAGCGACGGTTTGGCAGTTAATGCAGTCGCTTGGCGACTAAAACTTTTGGTTGTTGATTGGGGTTATGGGTACCAGGTCGCTAGTTTTAACACCCGCGATGGGAATATAACCGCTGACTGTTTCAGGCTATCTTTGTTCATCATAATTACCATCCGATTGTCGGCAGTGGTCAGGCTCATTAAGCCACCGCTCAGTAAAAACTCGGGATCATTACTAATGGTCATGATGTTATTGGACCAATCCAGCAACAGCTGTTTGTTGTTGTTTTCGGCGAATGGCCACTCGACATAAAGCATCTGACAAACTCCGGCCGTTGGTTGCTGATTGTTTTCCAGAACTTTGAGATGAAAAGGTTTGCCTTGACTTTGCAGTGCACCTTTTTGCTTGAAGAATTGAATAATGCCGCGGCTTTCCGGGAAGACACACAGATTCACCGTGCCGCTTTTCGGCGCGGGGAAAGAGATAACTTTGCTGAGATTAAATAACAAAGCGCCACGGACATCATCAACGCTCGCTGCTTGTAGGTTAAACATCCACAGTGCGAACCACAAACAACAGGCCTTGGTTTTAAACCGGATCATTGGCAACTCCTTGCGGAAAGCTAATGACAAAACGGGCACCAGGGCGATGTTGTTCATCTAGCACAATACGGCCTTTTAAAGCCACAGAGACCAAGTTGTACACCAAATGCATGCCTAAACCACTGCCGCCCTGGCCGCGTTTGGTTGTGACAAAGGGGTCATAAATGGTTTTAACGATCGCCGGAGGAATGCCATTGCCATCATCAGTGATGGTGATGACACAGTCTTTTGCTTGCAATGCCACCTCAATCAAAATGTTGCCTTGCTCGCGATGGTCGAAACCGTGGATGAGAGAATTCATCACCATATTGATGATGACTTGTTGTAATGCCGCAACGTTAATCTGAACAATGATCTGTTCTGAGCAATTCAGCTTGATGGAATAGGGCGTATGTTTAAATTTCGGTTGCAGCGTAAACAAGATGTCTTCCAATATTTTTGAAAGGCAAACTTGTTGCTGTGACTCGTTGGATTGTTCAACGGCAACCTGCTTAAAGGTACTGATTAAATCTGCAGCCCGGCACAAATTTCGAAATACCATGTCAGAGCAATCCTGGCTTTCAGCTAAGAAATTTTTCATGCCTTTTGCGGTCAGATTGTTCTGTTGGTAGGTTTTGTCTAAATTTTTCAGCTGCTCCATCAGCATCGAAATCGCCGTCACCCCAATGCCAATTGGCGTGTTAATTTCATGAGCAACGCCGGCAACCAATTGCCCTAAGGCAGCCATTTTTTGTTGTTCAATCAGTTCTGATTGATAAAGCTGTAATTGATGCAAAGAGCTATTTAATGCGTCATTGGTGTCTGCCAACTCTTTCGTGCGTGCCGCCACATTCATTTCGAGATTGCTATTGAGTTGCAGAATTTGTTGTTCTTTTTGCTGCTGTAGGTCGATGTAGTCAACGATGGTATCGAGTAATGTATTGATATGGTGCGATAAAAATCGAATTTCTTCGACGTCAGTTTCCGGGGCTCGTTTGTTGAAGTTTTTTTCAGTCGCAATCTGGGCGATTAATAGTTGCAACCGTTCAATCGGTGCCAGAACTCTGTTCCCCAGTTTATCCGCCAACCAATAAATCAGCAGTAATACCAACACCGAAATTGCCGCGAAGTAGCGCACAAGCCGGTACACCATACTTTCCAGCGGTGCAGAGCTGCCAATCAGATATAAATAACCGACGACTTCGCCATCGACGATGGTGGGTTTGGCAACCTCAACTACTTGACCAGTTACCTGTGGCTTGTTTAATAAGGCGAGTCGCTCCGGGCTAAATTGCGTGATGTCGATGAGGTTAGAGTTGGAACTGGTAAATAGGTGTAATTGCTTCTCAGAGAGTCGAAATAAAATGACTTGGGTGACATCGTCATATTTAGCCAATGGCTGCAATTGATTATTTGCAGTTTGCTTGTCTTCAAAAAATAAACTGTAAGCCGAGTTATAGGCCAGATCTTCCGCCTGATTGTTCATTCGGGTCAGAAACAGTTGATATTGTTGTTGGTATAAAATGAAGGACGAGGCAATGACAATCAAGCTTAGAGCTAAGATCGCAATCAATACGGTACTGATAAAAAAGTCCCGTTTGAGCGTTTTGCGATATATCAACCCTGTGGTTGCCATCAAAAAAACTCCGCTGTTTGTATTTTAAATCGGTGTAAGTTAAAAGTTGTAATTTCCTCGGCTCAATAGTAGAGGAAAATCGTCGTTTATGCGCCAAATGAATTTAACTGATTGAAACGACTCAAGCTTAATACCTACGCTATACTACTTGCATCGCCACCATTTCCAATAGTTTCGCCTATGCCAATTGCCAAAATTTATCCTTGTGCGTTGCTTTGCTGTCTTATGTGCACAAACGCTTTGCAGGCAAATCAAGTATCAGATGACGATTTGACGCTATTAAGTCTTGAGGACTTGCTGAATCTAACTGTCACGGTTGCCAGTAAAACTTCAGTCAAATCTTCGTTGAGCCCATCGACAGTCAGTTTATTTTCAAGACAAGATTTAGACGCGCTTGGCGTGACCGATCTCGTTGATTTATTAAAATTCGTCCCTGGTTTTTACCCGTCTTTTACTTCAGTCGAAGGCAATCAGTCTTATCTGGTGACTCGCGGCCATGCGCAAAAATATGCCAATACCGTGTTATTTTTATTAAACGGCCGTCGTATTAATGAAGATTACACCGGTGGTATCAACTATTTAATTCGTCACTTCAGTTTACGCAATATTGAACGTGTTGAAGTGATCCGCGGCCCTGGTTCGGCGTTGTATGGCGCCAATGCTTTTAATGGCGTGGTGAATCTGATTAGCCGTAATGACCAATATGCCGGTGTCAGCCTTGGCAACAACCAAAGTGCTGCGGCAGATATTGGCTTAAGTTGGCAAGGAGACGATTGGCAGTTGACGCTCGCAGGGGCAGCCCGCAAAGACGATGGTGACCACTATCAGGATATTTACGACAGATTAGGTCGTCAACAAAGCACACAAGATCCAACCGATAACCAACAGCTCGAAATGAGTCTGCGTTATCAACATTTGACCTGGCGCAGCCTTTTGCAGCGAGCCGGCTTTGAAGATTATTATTTGTTCCGCCGCGTCAGTGATGAATTTAATCAGTTGCAGTCAAAAAATGTTATTCATCAATTGGCTTACCAATTATGGCAAGACCCAGCGAAGCAGCTGCAATTTCACGCACAATGGCAACAAGGTCAGCGCAAATCACTGACCATGCTGGCAGCCGAGGATGACGCCAATTTTCAGCAAGCGCCATTTTTATTTGGGGAAGACTTCGAATATCAATCCTGGCAGTTTGGTGTAGAAGGTTCGCTACAGATGAATGAGCAATGGCTGTTGGCGGCGGGTGCCGAGCAAATCAACAGCCAGCTACCTAAGGCCTTTGTTCGCAGCAATTATGATCTGTTGGGCGATATGCATTGGTTAGGTGCGATACAAACTTTTAATCAACCGCAGCAGCGTACGACTCTGGACAAAACCCGAATCATTCAAAGCGCCTATGTGCAAACGCAAACCGAAATTTCCGATAGCATCCAATGGACCATGGGCTTGCGATACGATAGCTACAATGATGTCGCCAACCGACTTAATCCTCGATTTTCCCTGGTCTACCAACCTCAGGCCGAACATGTTTATAAACTGATTTACGGCAATGCGTACCGGGTGCCCTCGTTGGGCGATTTATACGATGAAGAAAGTGGACTGACACTTGGCAATCAATCGCTAAAACCATCGACTATTCAATCGCTTGAAGCAGTATATAGTTATCTCACACCCAGGTTTATGTTCAGTGGTTCGTTATTTCACAACAGTATCGAAGACTTAATTGGTTTTACTTCAGGCGACATTGCCACGTTAAGTAATATTGCCAAAAGTAATACGAGCGGCCTGGAATTAGAGTGGCGCTGGGAAGTGTCTGGTCAGTTGCAACTGCGTGGTCATGTCACGCATTTAATCAATAGTGCCTCGACGATTCAGGAAAATGGCAATTTGATACCTTCTGATCAACTCAGTCCAAACAATTATGCCATGACCACTTTAGAGTATAAGTTGAATGAACAATGGGGCAGCAACTTGCAATGGAGTTATCGCTCATCAGTGGCGGTGCTTGCAAACCAAGGTGCGTTGTCTTTAATCAATTGGCAACTTAACTTCCAGCCAGCGCCACAACAGCTATGGCAACTACAACTGCGCAATGTATTAGATAAACGATATCAGGTCGCGCAGATCCAACAAATCGGTGTGCAACACGGCAATGCACTATTTGAACTACCAGCCCGCGGACGCGAGATCCAGCTCGGTTATCGGATAAGCTTCTGATTCGTAGGAGGGTCGTAAACCTCGTTTCGATGGCGTGCCCAATGAGCGTCGGTCCAGTAGGTTGACGATGTTCGCTGAGCGGGGTGACGCGGTTCGTTAGATTCGTTAGGTTCGTTAGGTTATTTTGCCAGTGAGAAGTCGGCGATTGTCGCGTTAAGAAGTTGCTGCAACAAAGTCGGTGCCATGGCTATTTCCAAACCACGCCGTCCGGCGCTGATATAAATCAGCGGCAAGCCGCTGGCGGATTGATCGATGAACGTTCGAAGCCGTTTTTTCTGGCCCAGCGGGCTGACGCCACCCAGCACATACCCAGTGCTGCGCTCGACCGCGGCAGGATTTGCCATCGCTGCTTTTTTACTGCCGGCCACTTTCGCCAATGCCTTTAAATCAAGCTGGCTGCTCACTGGTAATATCGCCACCACTAGTTCTGCAGGTTCTAACTGCACCACCAAGGTTTTAAACACCAGATCTGGCGCAAGCTGCAGCTTTTCGGCAGCTTCCAAACCATAAGAGCTACTGTGGCTATCATGCTGATAACTTAGCACTTGATAGGCGCATTTTTGTTTTTTCAGCAGTTCTATCGCGGGTGTCATCTAGGATTCCGTGGCGTCAATTTTAAGTTAAGAAAATAAAAAAACAGTTTAATCCAGCTGCAGCTGTTGTTGCAAAAAGCAGGTAAAAGCGCTGACCCGATGGTCGGGACGTCTGGCGCAAACAGCCGATGGCCAGTTATGTGAAGCATTCCGTCCTATTGGGCTTGACGGCAAGCCTGCGACATTAGATAACAATGTATTGTAAGTGCTTACATTGAGGGTTTAAATGACTGCTTTCGTTTATCGGAGTCTGATGGGTGTGGCGTTGGCTGTACTGGCTTCGGCGTGGCTGGCGCAGCCAGCATCTGCCCAGTCGCAGACGGTTCATGACAGTGGGCAAGCATCTTGCCCGGCCACGCCAGCGGCAACTCATTCATTAAACAAGCAGCTGTATGCCAACAAAGTACATGGTTTTTGGTTGGGGCTAAGTATCGCCAATTGGACTGGCCTGGTCACCGAGATGGATAAAATTGGTGGCGAAGGGGCGACCGGCAAGTTTTATACCCGAAAAGATTGGCAGGGCAAAGACCAACCCAGTATCTGGGGACAGGGCATTCCCAGTGCGTTATCGGACACCATCGATTGGGTGGTGGCAGGCGAAGACGAGATCTGGGGCTCGGATGATGACAGTGATATTGAGTATATTTATCTCAAGCAGATGTATTACTTAACACAGCCATTATTAACGGCCGGGCAAATC
>JAHJNE010000245.1 GCA_018820995.1 Gammaproteobacteria bacterium
TCGTTTTCCTACAAAAGCAGCCTCTGACTTCCCGGGCTGCTTTTTCTTTTTTCAGCAAGTCGCAATTTTGCGGGTTATTCGGTACTGTTGTTTCGACGGTGGTTGTTTTTATGGCAGTGATGTCAGGGGCATCCACACGACAAGTTAACGCCATAAGTCTTTAATATAATCAGTCTTAAACACGATCAGTCTTAAACACAACAAGGAGGTCAATGATGTCTGTTAAATCTCTTTTTCTATTTAGCTGCATACTGGCATTGCCAGCGGTCGCCACGCCGCAATTGGAATTGCTGTGGCACACCAAAGATTTACGTGTCCCGGAATCAGTATTGCTGGGTACGGCAGCTTCCCAACCAACGCTATTTGTCTCAGAAATAGAAGGACAGAGTAATAACGCTGATGCTCAGGGTGGCATTGCTTTATTAAATGTCGATGGCAGCATCCGCCAGCACAACTGGCTGCGGGGTTTAAATGCGCCTAAAGGGTTGGCCAGCTTTGACGGTAAACTTTATGTTGCGGATATGACCGAGCTGGTGGTGATTGACATTGCCACTGCCAAAGTATTGGAAAAAATCAGCGCGCCGGATGCAGTGTTTCTAAACGACGTGGCCGTGGATGCAAAGGGTACGGTGTATGTCTCCGACACGCGTAAAAACCGCCTGTATCGCTTGCAGCAAAATAAACTCAACCCCTGGCTGGAAAATGTTGAAGCCGCCAATGGCCTGACTTTTGTCGGTGATCAGCTATTTATCGCGGCTGGTGATAAGCTGTTTGCAGCCGATGAGCAAGGCAAATTAACTATAGTTGCGCAAGGTTTTGCTGAACGAGCTGACGGGGTCGAACATGTCGGAAATGGTGATTTTATTGTCAGCTGCTGGGCGGGTTTAGTCTATTACGTGCATGCCGACGGCAAACTCGACTTGTTACTAGACAACCGGCCACACCAGCTGAATACCGCCGATATTGGCTGGGATCACGCCAAACAAATTTTGTATGTACCGACGTTTTTAGGCAATTCAGTGCAGGCTTATCAGTTGAAAAAGCCAAAAAGCTAAGCCTACGCTTTGGTCGTGCTTGCGGCTCAGGCTGGCAACGCAATGTGCAAAACGTTGTCAGCCTCTGAGGTTTAGCGCTCAAGCACTATCCGATACCGGGCTTGACCACTTTCCAGATGAGATATCGCTTCGTTAATCTGGTCAAACTTAAAGGTCTCCACCACAGGCTTGATGTTATGTTGCACTGCAAAATCCAGCATCTTTTTAATCGTCGCTGGACTGCCGACCGGTGAGCCTGATATCGACCGCTGCGCCATAATCAAACTGAATACATTCAGATCAAGTGGTTCCAGCGTCGCACCGACAAAATGCAGGCGGCCTTTTGGTTTTAACGTCGACAGATACAGGTTCCAGTCCAGTTTGACATTCACTGTACTCAAAATAAAATCAAAGCGGCCAGCCGCCAAAGCGATGTCATCGGCATTGCGAGAATTAATACATTGATGGGCACCTAAAGTTTTTGCTTCCGCCGTTTTACTGTCGCTGGATGTAAAAGCCGTCACTTCACAGCCCCAGGCTCTTAAAAACTGGAGGGCGATATGACCCAAACCACCAATCCCAATCACCGCTACTTTGTCGGTAGGTTTGACATCAAACTGCACCAAGGGGTTAAACACGGTAATACCACCACAAAACAACGGGCCTGCTGTTTTTGCATCCATGCCTTCAGGCAAGGCCACCACACTTGACACATGCGCCCGAACTTTATCGGCAAAACCGCCATGGCGACCGACAATCGTGCCTTGCGCTTCGGCACATAAATTTTGATCGCCGCTGCCGCAACTGGCACAAACCTGACAATAGCCGCTATGCCAACCCAAACCGACCACTTGACCAAGTTGCAGGTGACTGACATCTGAACCCAGCGCTGCAATTCGCCCGACCACTTCATGACCCGCCACTAACGGGTAACTCGACATCCCCCATTCATTATTAATCATCGATAAATCTGAGTGACAAATTCCACAATAATCGACAGCAATTTCAACATCTTGCCTGCCTAGCGGGCCAGGATCGTATTCAATCAACGTGAGTTCAGACTGAGGTGCCAATGCGGCATATGCTTTGATCATCATTGCTCCAGGATTCAGTTAGTTTTCCATCAGGACAGCAACAGTATTGTTGAAAATAAGCAGAACGCTGCTTTAGTTGGCAAGTTTTTGATAAATGCAATGTGAGGTGAAGACACACCTCGCCCTGCAGGCACAAAGGGGGCTCGATCAACCTATAGCTCAAAAAGAGAAAAGCCCTTGCGAGCAAGAGCTTGCCGAACAATTGAACTTAGTAGCCGATATACACAGCTGTCATCAGCATCAAACAGGCCAACAACACAAAAATAGCCACCAGTGGCAGAATAAATCTGGCCCATTGGGCCCAGCCGACTTGCGCTGTCGCCAGGTAAGCGAGTAGCGTCCCCGAGGTCGGGGTAATCATATTGGTAATGCCATTACCAAATAAAAATGCTAACACTGTGGTTTGTGGTGCCACACCGGATAATTGACCTAGTGGCCCCATAATTGGCATTGTGATCGCTGCTTGTCCGGAAGTTGAAGGGATCAGCACATCCAAAATGAGTTGCGAACCAAACATACCCAGTGCAGCAATGTATGGATTATCTTCCCCAATAATACTAACCAATGCGTGCACCACTGAGTCCAACACTTTGCCATTTTGTAAGGTGATGGCAATCGCAAAAGCCACACCAATCAAAAAGCTGGCCATCAGAATTTTTTTCATCCCGGCGACAAAAGCTTCCGCCGCCGCATTGGCGCCAAAACCACTTTGTACCGCGAGCAATAAACTTAAACCGATATAATAAGCGGTCAGTTGTTGCTTCTCCCATTGCCAATGATTTGAGGCATAAACCAAGCCGCCAATCCCGAGTAATAAGCTAACAAGCATCAATAAATGCCGGGTACTTAATGGCTTGGTATCTAAGGCTAAATCAGCACCTGCCGAGAACCCAACCCGCTTGATAACCCACAACATAAAACCGATGCCAACCAGCAAGAAGATCACAAAAAAGATCGCTCGTAGGCCCGCTCCGCTAAAAATAGGTAACCCTAACAATGGCTGCGCAATGGTTAACGGTAACGGATTGGTAATCGAGCTTAAATAACCCACTTTGACAGCCACTGTGACTATCGCCAAACCGATTAAATTCGACATCCCCAACCGCCGCGCCAGTTCAACCATCAACGGAATAATCAACAGATATTCAGAAGCCAAACCCAATAACGAGCTGCCCAGTGCAAACATCAGCATTAAGCAACTCACCAACCAGTAGACATTGCCACGCACACCGCTTAACAAGCGTTCCAGTCCAGCATCAACCGCACCGGATTTATTCAGAATGCCAAACATGCCCCCGATCACCAGCACCATAAAAATCAGGCCACCGCCCTGCTGCAATCCTTGCGGGATCGCCAGCAGCAAATCAACCAAGCCAACCGGGCTGGCCGTTCCTGGCGGATTGTCGGCAATCGAAGAAAACAACTGCAACAAAGAGCTGTCTTTGCTGATGGTTTGATAACTGCCGGGGATCACCAAACCGTTTTCACGCTGATAACTGCCAGAGTCAAACAAATAGGTAAAAGCGCCGGCTAAACATAAGATAAATAATAAAATAACCAGCGGATGACTGCCGCCACCGGCTACGGCTGATGACGTTGCTGGCGCTGGAGGTTGTGGCTTTGGTTTCATCCTTGCTCCCCGTTTTGCTGTAGGTGATGTTGAATGTAACTGGCCACGGTTTGCGTCACATGCTTCAGATCTGCTTGCAACCGGTCGAAATTCGCATTGCGGCAAAACTGCTGTTCATTCATATATAAAGCCCGATTGATTTCAATTTGGATACTGTGTTGCCGCAGTTTGGGTTGGCCACAACTTGCCGTGAGATACCCGCCTTTATAGGGATAGTTCACTGCCACCTGATAGCCGGCTTGACGAAAACTTTGCGCCACCAGAGCGCTAAATTCAGGATCTGCTGAACTGCCGTCTAAATCACCAATCACGATGTCGGCGCGCGGTTGATTGTGGTCAATATTCATCGCATTGCCTTTGGATTTCATGGAATGGCAATCGATATGCCATACCTGACCAAACTGCTGCTTCAATTGTTGCAGCACATTCGCCAGACACTGATGATAAGGCTGATAATACTGTGTGATGCGGTGCGCCACTGCGGCGACCGGCAGCAAGTGTTGATACATCGGCTGGCCTGGCACTGCCAGCGCCCGGATCAGCCCCATGCCACGTTGGCTATAAACTGAAGGTTGCAGCACGCCTGGCCATTGCTCCGCTAATAAAGCCGGATCGATATCATCAGGTGCGCGATTTAAATCGATATACATACGGGAAACGCGCGCCGCCAATAACGAGGCGCCCTCTGTTGTGGCCGGTAACCACAGCTCATCAACAAATGCATCCCAGCCGGTTTTGATTTGTTCCAGGCTGGCAACACTGGCAAAGTCGTCCGGTAAAATCAAGCCACTATGCGGTGAGTCGAACACCAACGGCAGCACTCTGGCTTTCGCCGGCTGATACAGCTGATAACTATCTGTCAAAATGGGGGTCATGCATGCCTCGGCAATCAAGGCACCGCTTTATGCGGTGCCGACAAGCTTATAGATCGTAAGTCAGTTGCAAATATACAAAGCGGCCCACGGCATTGTAAGTCTGCTGATCAAAGTTAATATTGACGTTCACCCGCGAAATAGGCGGTTGTTTATCAAATAGATTGTTGATGCCCACCCGCACAGCGAAACCCTGATCCAGTTTATAGCCGGTCGAGAGGTTATGGTAAAACATCGAACCAATATGCCGCGGTGCATTGAGATATGTTTCATTGGTATCGCCGATATACCGCAACGAATACGCTGCCGACCAGTTTTGGTTGTTCCACTGGGCTGAGGCACTGCCTCTGAATTCAGGATAAGCTTCCCGCACCCCAGAACTGCCTTTTTTATCCACACTCAGACTATTGCCGTCCGCCAGCGTCGAGGCTTCTTCAAACCGATTTAGTTTAGAAATGCTGCTGCTAAGCTCCCATTTACCAACATCGCTATTAAACGCATAACGAACCACCGTATCCACGCCCGAAACTTCAGTGCGGTTTAAGTTCACCGGACCATCAACAATGTTCAGTAACTCACCTGTGGCTGCACGGCTGATCACATTACAGTTGCGTCCGGTAAAGGCGCATAAGTCCAGTAAGTTTTGTGTACCGAAGGTACTGATCGTATTGTCGATTTTAATCTGGTACCAATCGGTGGTGATGCTAAAACCATCCAATGCCGCTGGGGTATAAACAAAACCGGTCGAGATATTAACGGAGGTTTCCGGCTCCAGCAAAGTGTTGCCGCCGACCAAAATAGGCGCGTTAGAATCCTGCTGACTGTAACTTGCAGGTACACCCACACATCCTTGTAGTGTTTTGTTGGCTGCACAAGGGTCAATCACCGGCGCAAAAGAAGCGCGCTCGCCTTCATAAAGTTCCAGAAGAGACGGCGCACGGAACCCTTCAGACCAGGTCGCCCGCACCATTAAATCTTTAATTGGACGATATAAAATACCGGCCTTGCTATTGGTGGTACTACCAAAGGTACTGTAGTCGGAGAACCGGCTGGCGAGATTAAGTTCCAGATAGTCGCCGAGCGGACTCTGTTCCAGTAGCGGAATATTTAACTCGACATAAGCTTCATATAAATCGTACTCGCCGATGGTGCCGGTGCGCGGCGACGACGAAGTGGTTTGGTATTTATTGATCCGCGGCGCAGAGTTAATCACGCTGTCTGGAGTATCGACACCGTTTTCTTTGCGATACTCAGCACCAGTTGCCAATAACACATCACCCGCTGGCAACTCAGCGATGGCATTAGTCAGGTTAAATCTGAAATGCTGTTGCTCAGTTTTGTTCTCGTCAACACCGGTGAAATTGATGTAATTAACCATCGCCGTAGTGAGTGGATTAAATAGATTCACCGGCACACAGTTGGCGGCAATATCGCTGATTTCGGCATTGATGCCGCTGCTGTTACAAGCCCGCATCCCAAACGCCAGTTTATCTAAATGCAGCTGATTTTTTGAAGTGAAGGTGCCTTTGTTTTCAGCCCAGGAGGCAAAGGCGTCCCAACGCCAGTCCGCCGGCAAGAACCCTTCAATGCCCACACCGACGCGGGTTGTTTCCACTTTTTGCTGATTGACCCGCGGGCCATTGTCGGTAAAAAAGTTGGTCAGCACAAAGTCGCTGCCCGAAAACTCCACGCCAAACGGATTAACTTGTGGATCATTGGCAATCACAAAACCACGCGCACCGGTAACTACCGGAATGGCTGCTGAAAACTGCTGATCAGATTCCCGGATATTATGCAAAAGCTCAAATCGCAGACTGGTGCCTTGAAAAACATCGGTATCAGGCAGCTCAAAGGTGGCCTGCCCAAATAAACTTAACCGTTCATTCGGCCCAACCACGTAGTTATTGTCATACCGATTAAAACGATCATTGCTGGTGGCCGCGCGCCAACTACTTAATAAGTTACCGTCCGAACCAGGCTCACGGGTAATACCGGTTGCAGGCACGGTAAAGCCGAATAAACCGGCTAGTTTACTTTCCCGAAATAAACCTTCAGCGGTGCCCAATGACAAGCCGTTTAAAGGGACTGCGGTTAAGGCGCGATCCTGGGTATAAATCGGCTCCTGATTGGAATAACTAGCCGCAAACATCAGATTGTGGCCGTCAAAGTCGTGACCCAGCAGCAGGTCAAGATTAGTGGTATCACGGTCGTTTTCGCCGGAAATCCCATAATAGGCTTTCACCTGGGCGCCATCGTAATTTTTCAGGGTATGAATATTCACCACCCCAGCAATAGCGTCGGCGCCATAAATGGCGGTGGCACCATCTTGCAGCACTTCTACCTGGTCAATGATGGCAAATGGAATGGTATTTAAATCAACAAAATCACGAAAACCACGACTCCCCGCACCATTCACCCAGCGATTGCCATTGACCAAAATTAACGAGCGATTCTCGCCTAAATTACGCAAATTAATACTCGCCGTACCATGGCTGGTGCCGGCAGAGCCATTGTCATTTAAACTGGCACCTACCGAAGGCAACTCCTGCAACGACTCACCAATCGAGACTGCGCCTTTGAGATCTAAATCATCGCGGTCAAAACTCTGGATTGGACTGCCTTCTGCTTCATCTCTGCGCAAAATGCGTGAACCGGTAATGGCAATCACTTCTACTTTGGCGGTTGACTCTGCCTGTTCCGTCACTTGTTGCGCCAGAACCGGCTGACTGGATAAAGCGAGCGCTGCGCTGGTGGCCATCGCCAGTGCAGATAATGGGTAATTGAGCTTCGGCATAGAGGGTTCCCCGTTGGTTCTTTTTATGTTTGATTGACCAAAACACCCTAGCAAAGGCAATATACCTATGCAATATTATGATTAATTTGCATTAGTCAATAACATTTTGTTATGCCTGTAAGGACTTGAAATAAAAACGCGACGAGACATAAAACACGACAAGAAAAGCACAACAGTCAAATGAGGTCAGTCATGAGTAGCAGTGGAATGCGGATGGAAAATATCAATCTAAAAAGCCTTGAAGCGTTCCGGGCCATTATACAGACGGGCTCGGCAACCGCTGCCGCGCGGCAACTGGGCCTGACCCAACCTGGCATTAGCCGGTTGTTAGCGAGCTTGGAGCAACTGGTTGGTTTTCAATTGTTTTATCGGGAACACAGCCGGCTGATTGCGACCGACGAAGCCAAACATCTGACGTCAGAAATTGATTTGCTACTCAATAACGCCGACCGGTTTTTAGCGCTGGCGCGTAACCTGCACAAAACAGAAACCGGCTCGTTGACTATCGTCGCACCACAAAGTTTTAGCTCGGGTCCGCTGGCTGACGCCGTCGCTAGTTTTATTCAGCTTTATCCGAAAATTTCTGTGAGTATTGAATCACATAGCCCACAAACAGCGCGGGATTTAGTGGCACAGCGATCGATCGATTGCGGTTTTATTCAACTGCCGGAAAATCACCCGGGACTTGTGGTAAAACCCATGCTCGATAGCGATCTCGTTTGTGCGGTACCGGCCGCACATCCACTATGTGACCGCACCAGTCTGAGCTTAACCGATCTCAGCCACGAACCTTTAATTATGCTGGGCCAAGGCCGTCCTTCACGCCAAAGATTAGAAACGTTATTTCAACAACATGGCGTGCTGCCAAAAATCCGGCTGGAAACACACAGCGTGGCCACCGCTTGTGCTTATGTGCAGCGGCAACTGGGCATTGCGATCATTAACCGGGTCTTGGCACAACAATATCTGAATGACCAGCTGACACTGGTGCCACTCGCGCCAGCTATTCATCATCATTACGGGTTTATCTACTCGGCGCACGCGCCGATGCCAAAACTAGTGGCGGCATTTTGCCAACATTGCAGTCAGTTTTTTAGCAGCCAGAGAATGGACTGATTGCTGCCCCTTTTTGCGACTTGAATCAAAAAGTAATTTTGTTGCATCTAGTACTGATGTTTTGGCGTAGTTATCAATCATCGACATCAAAAAGGGATCATTATGACGCCACAACAACAGCTACTCGAATGGCTACGCGCCAGTGCACAAGGAGACAAAACGGCTTTTGAAAGTTTATATCAAGCCACTTCAGCCAAACTATTTGCGGTCAGTTTGCAATTGATGCGCCGCCGGGACTGGGCTGAAGATGTACTTCAGGACGCTTTTATCAAAATTTGGCATAACGCCGGTGACTACCATACTGAAAAAGGCACGGTGATGACGTGGATGATCAGCATCACTCGCTATCGGGCTCTGGATTTATTAAAAAGCCGAAAAGTAAAAGCCGAACATATCGAGCTGGATGAAAGCTGGATGGAGGCTTTGCACACCGGTGAATTTACCGATCCTGCCACCGACAAAGCACGTCTGGAGTTTTGTATGGAAGGCCTGGAGTCTGACCATCGCCAGTCAATTTATCTGGCGTTTGTCAACGGCTTAAGCCATCAGGAAATAACCCAATATATCAGCGCCCCACTTGGCTCGATTAAAAGTTGGATCCGCCGCGGTTTAGTCAAACTCAAAAGGTGTCTTGAAGCATGAATTATTTAGAGCAGGAACGACAAGATGCTTTAGCGGTCAGTTATGTTTTGGGGTCGATGCGTGGTAAAGCTCGGTTGCGCTTTCAGGGATTGTTGATGCAACACCTAAGCTTACGCCAGGCTGTATGGCGCTGGGAGCGGCATTTAAACCCGGTCGTCGAGCAATTAAAACCGGTGATGCCAGACGCCAGCGTATGGCAACGGATCACCGTCCGCCTTGGTTGGAGCGCGTTCGAACCAGCGCCAGCACCACGCAGTTATTGGAAAGAAACCTTTGCTTTGGCGCTAGCCGCTTGTTTGGCCTTGGTGCTGCTATTGCCGCGACTTGAGCCGGTGGGTCCGCAAGTGCCGGCGCAACTGGCGATTGTCCAAAATAGCCAAGCCCAAGCTTTGTGGGTGGTAAAGTGGGAGCAACAGCAGTTGAAGGTGCAAGCAACTGCGGCGGTGCAACCCTTAACCGATGCCGACTACGAATTATGGATGTTACCTGAGAATGGCCAGCCCCCTATTTCGCTCGGTTTATTGCCACAACAGGCAAACACCGAACGCGCCTTACCACCAAGTGTCAACGGCTTAAAAGTCGCTGCTTTAGCGGTGAGTCTGGAACCCAGAGGCGGTTCGCCAACAGGCCAACCTACCGGACCCGTGTTGCACACTGCACAGCTAATTCAACTTTGATTCGAACCAGGCACACAGCGCGTTGTGTGCCTGGTTGTTTTGCTCGTGAATCCTATGATTTTAAATAATGCTGCTGGGTCTAAGCTGTTGCTGGCACTCAGATCCGGCATCTGTGCTGCCAATGGCGCCAGCTCAAAGTACAAAACACGGTTAATACCCGGCCGCCCTGCGTCAGTTACAATGATTTGAGCATGTAATATTTACAGCCGGTTTTAGGATAATTTTGCTGCACCCACTGCGTCACATAACCATGCTTTTGATAAAAAGGCATCGCTTGAAAATTCAGGGTATCTAACAAAGATTGGCTACAACCACGCGCTTGCCCTGCCGCTTCGATGGCAGCGAGAAGTTGGCTGCCAACCCCCTGCCCCCGTAACTCTTCAGACACCCATAACGTATTAATCAGTAGCCAGTCGCCAAAAGTACGGCCAGCGGCGCCGGCAACAATATCGCCGCGTTCGTTACAAATTTGAACCGCCAAGGGCAGGCGTTCATTCACTTCCCAATGGGCCCAATTAAACTCGGCAATTTTTTTATCCAGAAAATCCAACAACGGCTGTTCCGGGTTTTGTAAAACTTCAATCTGCATATCCACTCCGGATAAATAATATGAGTCTGCTAACAGCGAACA
>JAHJNE010000246.1 GCA_018820995.1 Gammaproteobacteria bacterium
AGCATGAAGAACAAAATTTACGGCTACGATTTGCTGTACAACCAGCCCGACCTTTTGCTCAAACTGAGACTGATATTGAGTTAATGCAACAACACAGTGTCGCACTGCAGGATGGCGGCTTAGCGCAATTAAAGTTAACAACGTATCTGAAGCCGCCGCCGTTATCTCAGTATGACGATAAAAGCCGCTTGGCTGACGAACTATGGCAAAGCCTGAGTTTGCACAGCCGCAGACGTTTACAGCAATCGATACCGGCTAAACCGGATGTCAATCCGGCCGGGCTTTATGAAGTACTGCAACAGCTGCATGACATGAATGCGGCTTAGCGGTGTAGTCTACGCGAGCTAATTTCCGGACAGTCTGTGCTGTTGACACTGTTTAAACTTATTCCCACTTTTGCATGGACACAGCGCATTGCGCTGTATTTTAATCGGCGCGGTATCCGTCATCACACCGTCAACATAATACCAAGCGTCTTCAAACAGAAACCTTGATCGCTCTGTAAATTCATACAACACATTCTGTTGCATGTAGCGAACATTGAAACTGACGTGGCCCTGCTGAATACTTTGCTCACATGACAGCACTTTAAGGCCGATAAAATGACTACTATTTGCAAAAGCAGCCAAGGCCGGTTTAGGGTTATCAACGCGGCAGGAAGAATGGTAGGTGTGGTATATATAGTCAATATCCCGCACGCAATAAGCGCTGTAGCGTGATCGCATTAATTGCTCACAACTTTCTATCTTGGCTAAACCAGCCAGAAAAGGCTGACAGCAAAACTCAAACGCTTGTGTTGAACCGCAATAACATAACATGTTGAAATTTACTTACCGCTATAAAAGCGCTGATTTTAACCCAGGTTACTAAACTTGTCGTCTGAGTATGCCATAAAGCTAATGCGCTATTTGCGATTGATGTAGCTGTTCATATTGATAAAACCAGGTGTTGTTGCTGAGGGCCAATTTACTACAAGTGTCCAACTGCTTTGCATCTAACTGGCTGGCGAAGTTGATAACAACCTTACAACTGGCAGAACTCAGTGCTTGCATAATAGTGCTGGGCAAATCGCTGATTTGTTTTTGGTGCACGACCAAAACATTGTGTAACGATAACTGGTGTTGTTCTGCCCACTCTTTATTGGGGACATAACTGGGAGCAATCAACAGGATCCAACCTTGTTGGTGCTGATGTTGCTTAAAAAGCTGCAACAAACTATGCCCTGTACTATTAGCTGATACAGTATTGCTATCGGCTACATTAATTATTCTGAGTAAGCGGCCATCGCTATAAGTTGCTTTAGTAGAATAGTGGTGTGCGTTGTCAGATAAGCGATTGTACATATCAGCCTCTACATGTTTATTTGTACAGTGTATGGATATACAGTAGTTTGCTGATGTATAAAAAGCAAGCATATTTTGCTTTAAATTATATCTTTTTACTGGCTGGACCATTGCTGCTGTAATTTTGAGTAGAATAGCCGGCCTGTATCGAAAGAGAGCTTGTGATCGATGTTGCTAGAAAAGTACGTTAACCAAAGTAGTGAAGGTTTTAGTTTTAGCCGTAAACAGGCCTGTGAGTTTGCCAAGCAGGTCGCGACAGATTTCAATCCCATCCATGATGAAGATGCCAAGCGCTTTTGTGTCCCAGGTGATTTGTTGTTTGCTTATTTACTTACCCGTTATGGCGTTACTGAACAACTAAGTTGCCAGTTTGCCGGTATGGTTGGGGCTGACGTGATGTTGCATTGCATTGAGCAGGATAACCTGATCAATATTTGTGACCATCAGGGCAAAGTATATTTGTCGTTGCAGCGCAGTGGGGCTTGCCAACATGATCTTGCTGTGATTGAACCTCTGATCCGCGATTACGTGAAATTTTCCGGTCAGAATTTCCCTCATATATTGCAACCTTTGATGCAGAAGCATCAGGTGATGATTAATCCGACAAGACCACTTGTTATTTACGAGAGTATGGCATTGAGCTTTAACCGTCTACCAACGCAAAAAGTTGAGTTGTCGCTAACTAACTCTTCATTAATAGTAGAAGGTAAACGTGGCAATGTGTTACTCGAGTTTTCTTTGACTGAGCAGGGCGAACAGATCGGTAATGGACAGAAACGTATGATCCTCAGTAATCTGATGTCCTATGACGAGGCTCAAATGGAACAAATGGTAGCTGAATACGATAGTCGTAAGGTTGCAGTGTGGTAAAAACACGCAGTTTGTTTGTTTAAGCAGCGGTTGAATAGTTTATTTTAAATAACCGCTTGCGCCTGTTTAAAAACGCCCTATAATGCGCGCCATGCCACGGGGTGCTGCGGTTCGCAGGCTTCGGGTGATAAAAACTGAGTTGCAAAAATCTTTTAAAAAGACGCTTGACACGAAAGTTTAAATCACTAAAATGGCGCCCTCGCTTCACGGTGGTGGTTAACGCGGTGAAAGTGAGTGGTAAGTCAGGTCTGATGAGTGTTTTAGCAAATAGAATTCTCCTCACGCTTGACTTAAAATCTGGGAAGTGTAACATACGCCTCCCGCTTCTAAGCGAAGCACGCTCTTTAACAATTAGCAATCAATCATCTGAGTGGGCACTTACGATGGATTTTGGCAACGAAATTTAATCGGTTGAG
>JAHJNE010000247.1 GCA_018820995.1 Gammaproteobacteria bacterium
AAACTGAAAGCCGCTTTATGGCGGTTATTGATAAGAGTCAGCGTCTAGCGCTGGCTCTTCTCTTTTTGACTATCAACGCCTTAGACTTTCACGAATCAAAACAGGGTGAATACAGTGATCAATAAACCGAATGGCAGTGGTTTTGGCCGAATTCTTAAAGCGACCGAATGTTCACGTAAAGGTTTTGTTGCCGCCTGGCGTTTTGAAGCTGCGTTTCGACAAGAAGCCGGGCTTGCAATTCTGATGTTGCCGTTGTCATTTTGGCTGGCGCAATCAGCGCAACATTGGGCACTGTTGGTGTCGGTGTTATTGCTGGTTTTAATCGTCGAGTTGCTTAATTCAGCAGTGGAAACTTTAACTGACCGGGTTAGCCTTGAGCGCCATGAACTCTCGGGTCGCGCCAAAGATTTAGGATCGGCGGCAGTTACGTTGAGCCTGACAGTGGTGGTGGTCGTTTGGGGCGTTGCGCTGTGGCAGAAATTCAGCTGATTTAGCGCTGTGTTATAGCCGGGCTATATACGAGCTCTAGCCGAACTGTATCCGAGCTATCGCCGCAAAGTAGCGAACTATAGCTGCAGGATAACCGCAGACTGATTTTACAGGAATAGACTTAACCGCAGCACTTCCCATTGTGCGGCAAAGTGCTGACTTGGCATCTTACTAAAACCTGAGCGCACAAACTGGTGAATTTTGCCTTCGCAAAAAGCCAGCAGGATATTGGCCAAATCACCTTCATCCTGAACAAAACCCTTACCTTCCCTTAACTTGCGTTCACGCAGGCATTGGCGAAGTAACAACTCCAATTTATCAAACAATAAGGCGACCCGCTCACGCAACCGTTCTTGCTCGCCTTGCAAGGCATCGCCGGTCAGAATGCGGCATATTCCTGGGTTGCGATCCGCAAATACCAACAGCATTTGCAAGATAAGCTCTACCCGGACTTCCGTTTGTTTGTGTTCTTGTAAAATTGCGTTGATGGTATTGAGTAACGTTGTTTCGATAAACTCAATTAAGCCTTCAAACATGCGCGCTTTACTGGGAAAGTGCCGGTATAGCGCAGCTTCTGAAACACCGACTTTGGCCGCGAGTGCCGCAGTCGTGATCCGTTGCCCAGGATGGCTTTCCAGCATGGCCGCTAAAGCCTGCAGGATTTCATCTTTGCGGTTGGCGCTGCGCACTGTACTCATTTATTCATACTGCTCATAAATGATTCGTGACTATCAATTAATGGTGACCAGAATGACCAAAACCACCTTCGCCACGCTCGCTTTGGTTAAAATCAAGCACCAGACTGAAATCGGCCTGCACTACCGGCATAAACACCAGCTGGGCAATGCGATCGCCTGGTTGAATTGTGAAAGTATCGGTGCCGCGGTTCCAGGTTGAAACCATCAGTTGCCCCTGATAATCCGAATCGATTAAACCCACCAGATTACCCAGCACAATACCGTGCTTATGGCCAAGACCAGAGCGTGGCAGAATAGTGGCACACAGGTTTGGATCGCTAATATGGATAGCGATGCCGGTCGGAACCAAAAAGGTTTCGCCTGGCTTTAATTCCAGCGGCGTATCTAACAAAGCGCGTAAATCCAGACCAGCAGAGCCTGGCGTTGCATAAGCCGGCAGCGGATATTCAGTGCCGATGCGTGGGTCGAGAATTTTCAGTTCAATGTTTTTTTTCATTTTGGAATTGCTCAACAATCAAAGTAATAAGGGCTTGTGCCAGAGTGGTTTTATGCTGCAGTACCAGTGAATGTTCGGAATGACGACCATAAACCGTGATCGCATTTTGCTCGCTGTTAAAGCCCTGACCGGCAGCGGACACATCATTGGCACATATTAAGTCTAAGTTTTTACTGGTTAATTTATTCTGGGCGTACTGGGCAAGCTGTTCTGTTTCAGCGGCAAACCCCACAGTAAATGGCCGATGTGACGTTAAGGCGGCAATCGTTGCGATAATGTCTGGATTTTTCACAAGTTGCAGCGTGAGCTGATCCTTGTCTGCCGATTTTTTCAGTTTTTGCGGGGCAACTTCCGCCATTCGGTAATCGGCAACTGCAGCGCAACCGATGAAAATATCGTGGTTGCTGGCAACCGACAAAGCAGCCTGCAACATATCCTGTGCCGTGGTGACATCAATCCGTGTCACGCCCTCTGGTGTCGCTAACTGCACCGGACCACTAATTAACGTCACTTGCGCCCCTAATGCGGAAGCTGCTGTCGCTAAGGCATAACCCATTTTGCCAGAGCTATGGTTGCTGATATACCGCACCGGATCTATCGCTTCGCGCGTTGGACCTGCGGTAATCGCAATCTTCATTCCAATCAGAGGCTTAGGTAGCGGCAGAGCGATTGTCTTCGAGTGGAATTTGAAAAAATCAACCACTAGCTCAGCGAGCTGTAACGGTTCAAGCATCCGACCCATTCCGACATCGCCGCAGGCCTGATCACCGGCGGCTGGGCCATAAATGTAAATATTATGTGATTTTAAAGTTGCTAAATTATTTTGAGTAGCTATGTTTTTATACATCTGCTGATTCATTGCTGGCGCTACTGCCAAAGGCGCATCAGCGGCCAGAATGCAGGTGGTCAGTAAATCATTTGCCATACCGTGGGCAATTCGGGCGATGACATCGGCGGATGCCGGAGCGACCAGAATAAAATCTGCCCAACGTGCCAGCTCAATGTGGCCCATTGCTGCTTCGGCAGCAGGATCTAAAAGTGATAAGCCCACCGGGTTGCCAGACAGTGCTTGTAACGTCAAAGGTGTAATAAATTCAGCTGCAGCAGGCGTCAGAATGACACGTACATCGGCACCACGTTCTTTTAAACGACGGACTAAATCTGCTGCTTTATAAGCTGCAATACCGCCGCTAATACCCAGCAGTATATTTTTGCCCTGCAACGGCAGGGAAGGAGTCACAGATGTCATTGCGGGAAAACCCAGCCTGAAATGAGTGGCGATAAGATAACATGAACTATACCCAAAATCATTGAAGATCAGGGACGACCAACACCGCCGCATCTTCAAGAATAATGGCTATACACCTCAAGGACGAGAAATGAACATGAAACAATGGCCAGAAGCGGACCGGCCGCGCGAAAAATTATTAGC
>JAHJNE010000248.1 GCA_018820995.1 Gammaproteobacteria bacterium
CAGCCATGACTTATTACAACCCTTTAATGCAGCAGCATTATTTTGCGGTCTCATCCGCGAGCAAGCGACAGACGATAATGTACGCGCCCTGAGTAAAAATCTGGCGGCATCTCTCAATTCTGCCGAAGAACTGCTCGCCAGTATTCTGGAACTCACCAAACTGGATTCCGGCGTGGTGCGACCACAATCCGGACCAGTTGCGCTGCGGCAGGTTCTCGACCAAATCGCCCGCGAAGCTAAATTACTAGCGGCAGAAAAGGGGCTGGCATTTCGCTATCGGCCGAGCCAGTTTAATGTGCTGACCGATGAACGGCTGTTAAAACGAGTGATCCAGAATCTGGTCAGTAACGCCATTCGCTATACTCCACACGGGAAAATTTTGTTAGGCGTTCGGCGGACGCGAGATGTCGCCGGGCAACCCGCATTGCGGATTGAAGTACATGACACCGGCATTGGGATTGATGAGGCAGTCCAAGGTCACATTTTCCAAGAATTTCAACAAGGTCCGCAAGCCGATCATAAAGGACTGGGCATTGGATTAGCCATCAGCCAACGCATCAGTTTGTTGTTACAGCATCCACTTACCCTACAATCGAGCCTCGGGCACGGCAGTTGTTTTGCGGTGCAACTGCCCATCACGACCTTGCAGACCAGTTCACCCCAAAGTGCCCGCCTGAACGAACCGAGCGTCAGTTTCGCCGGCAAGCGGATATTATTGATGGATAATGAGCCACAACTGCTCAATGCCGTCGCAGAACTACTCCGCAGCTGGCAGTGTGAGGTGTTAGCCATTAGTCAGCCCAGTGAAGCCATTGCTTTATTACAACAAGGACCGGCTCCCGATTTACTGCTGTTTGATTATCATCTGGACCAAGGTGCCACCGGAGTGGATGTTGCCACGCAGCTGCAACAACATTTTAGCGTGCAGGCTCCGGTCGTGATCCATTCGGCCGATCAGCAACAACAAACCCGCGACCATGCACTGAATGCCGGATTCCACTTTATGTTAAAACCCCTCAAAGCCGCGACCTTAAAACGATTGCTGCAACGATTGTTACGATGATGCCGATCGATACAATTTATCCTATAATGATTCGCACACAGCGTTTTAGATTCACAGAATGACAACGACGACATCACGAGAACTACTGTTTAAAATTGCCTGATGAATGGTATTTGTAAAGTGCGATTTATCTGCCTCTATACTGCAATCGAATGAAATCATATGGCATTTGTGCATCAACAAAAGCAAAGCATTTACCTTAAAAAACAAGCAACAAAACGTTTCCATTCAAGCGGAAGTGCGTTGAAGGTGATACCCTAAATGCAATGCAATAATCCCGCTCATCATGCCGCAGGAGATTTTTGATGTCGCAAATTGTCAGCAATACCGCAATCAGCCGCGCGTTACTCGTTCTTATCCTTGCCGCCGGTGTGTTTTTCTTTATTGGTTTTCTGGTGCCGGTGCTTGCTGCGCTGATTATCTGCTTTGCCAGCTGGCCATTATTTTCACGCTTAAAACAATTTTGCCGCGGCAGCTCCATGCTGGCAGCTACGCTGGCGTTAGTGCTGATGCTTATTGGGTTGGTTATTCCATTAGCCCTGATCTTTTCATATGCGATGGACGAAATTCGCGGTTGGATTTACTGGCTGACCAGTGTCAATGAATATGGCGCGGCTGTGCCAGCCTGGATCACCGCACTCCCTTGGATTGGCGAAACTCTGGCTGAACAATGGCAATTGTATCTTGGACAGCCCCATCAGCTTGGGCAAATTATTAGCATGATCAGTGGAGAACAACTGGGCGGCATTTCGCGCTGGGTGCTGACCTTTGGCTGGAACACTGCCGGATTATTCCTGACCTTACTGTTTATGCTAATTACCTTATTTTTCCTGTACAAAGATGGAGAAATGTTGGCTTGTCAGTTAGATACCGTTGGCGAGCGGATATTACCAAGCCGCTGGAACCGTTTTTCACGGGTCGTTCCTGCCACGGTTAGCTCAACAGTCATCGGCATGACGCTGATCGCGATTGGAGAAGGCTTGGTGCTTGGCACTGCTTATTGGATTGCCGGCGTCCCATCACCGGTGGCTTTTGGTGTATTGACTGGTTTTATGGCGTTGATCCCTGGCGGTGCGCCGCTAGCCTTTACGTTATTGTCGGTTTATCTGGTTGGCACCGGCGACTTAACCGCGGGGGTTGGTCTGTTTTTATGGGGCAGTATTGAATTGTTTATCGTCGACAAAACAATCAGACCGACGCTGATCGGTGGACCGGTAAAATTGCCTTTTTTGCCGACCTTTTTTGGCTTGATTGGTGGTGTCAAAACTATGGGGATGGTCGGTTTATTTGTCGGTCCGGTGTTAATGGCATTGTTGGTGGCGATTTGGCGTGAATGGCTTCACGAAAACGAGCCCACATCACCTAAGGTTTTACCTGATTAATCGTCAGTTATATTCGATTTTAACTTATCCAGCAGTGTCAGCTACTATGGGGTTGTTCCGTAACTTGCTGATTACTGCTGCAGTTTCACAGTTCTGCAGCAGATTTTTTCAGACTATTTATGCACTTGCACTGGTGTAGTACCACCAGATTTTAGCCCCTGCCACTGCGGGGCTTTTTTTATGGTTAAAAAGGTCACCTGCGACAGTTTTAGTCTTCACTATCCTGACGGAATTTTAATTGCACGCCTTTGATGAAGTTACGCAACACTTGATCCTGACAGGCGCGATAATGATGATGATCTGGCCGGCGGAAAAATGCGCTTAATTCATGTTTGCTTAAGCGGAAATCAGAAAGTAACAACAGAGACAGAATATCTTCGTCTTTTAAATCTAAGGCAATTTTGAGTTTGCGAAACACAATATTGTGATTCAACTTTTGCTCTGGTTCAGGCTGCGGACCGTCTTTACGACCGCGTTTTTCAATTATCAAACCATTCAAAAACATCGCCAATGCCGGGTCTTCGATTGCCACAAAAGCTGCATCATCATCCTTTTTCAGCCAGTCACTGATTTGTGCGCGAGTGACTTCAAGTCCGCCATGTGCAAAAATCTTCATCATAGTACTGTCATTAAAATCAAAGGCGTAACGCAGCCGGCGTAAAGTCTGGTTATTGGTCACAAAGGTATCCTGAAAATGGGGCCCTGCAATCATGCAGCGGCAAAGCGCAAAAAACAGCTGACACTGTAGCAGATTTTCAACGAAAAAGCCGCGCTGCTGATGCTCTGCGATAACCATCGCTGCCATAGAATGGCATCTCTGTCACGCCAGAAGTTAAGGTCAATCAGTCACAATTTCCATGCTATAGTCCGGCTCTTGCTGTTCCTCACTTTGGGTGTCGCTGTTGAAAAAAATTGCTGTGTTTGTGGATGTACAAAACATCTATTACACCTGTCGTCAGGCCTATGGCCGACAGTTTAATTACCGCCGTTTCTGGCAACAATTACAGCATCAGGGTGACATCGTGCACGCCACAGCTTATGCCATCGCACGGGCCGACGATCAGCAGCGTAAGTTTCAGGACGCATTACGCCACATTGGGTTTACCGTGAAACTAAAACCTTTTATACAGCGCAGTGACGGCACTGCCAAAGGCGATTGGGATGTGGGCATTACGATTGACGTGTTACAGCACGCGGCCGAGGTGGATGAAATAGTTTTGTTGTCCGGTGATGGCGATTTTGATTTATTGCTACAAGCGATCCGCGAACGTTTTCAATGCCAAAGCTCAGTGTACGGCGTGCCAGGCCTGACCGCCCATGCACTGATCAACAGCGCTGATAGCTATCAGCCGATTGCCGATGACTTGTTAGGTGGTTGAGAACGCCGAACCAGCCTCATAGTGCTGTATACGGTTCCGTCCTTGTTGTTTGGCCTGATAAAGCGCTTTGTCGGCCTGAGCAAATAGTGTGTTGTAGTCCTGGCCTGGTTGATACTGGCTGATCCCAAAACTAGCGGTGATATGCGCACTCTCGGCAATTTTAACTTGGCGCAATTGCGTCAGAATCCGCTCGGCAATCACTGAAGCCACATCAGCATTGGTGTCAGGTAATAATATGACAAACTCATCGCCACCATAACGGGCCAACACATCCGTCGGACGTAAATATTGCCTGACGATTTGGCAGACGGTGGCCAGCGCCTGATCACCCACTTGATGACCAAATGCATCATTTATCTGCTTAAAATGGTCCACATCACACAACACTAATGACAGCGGCTGACCACTGTGCTGATGACGCAGGAGTTCAAGCGCCGCTTGTTGTTCTAGTCGTTCACGGGTCGCCGCCTGTGTTAGCCCATCGGTAAAAGCAACCAGCCGTAGCCGGACATTCTCTTCAATCAGAGCCGGTAACGACAAGCCAAACAGGGTATTTGCTGCAATCACATTAATCGCAAACTGATACACCATCACATAGTCCATCAATGCAAACAGGTGGACCAGCAAGGCGATTAGAAAACTACTGATAGCAACGCTGATCACGTTGAACAAGGCACTTTCGGTACAAGCAATCCACATATGTGGGATCACCAGAAAAAAAATCGCAAAAGCGCTGTGCGGAGATTCCGTTAACTTCGCAAGCAACATGACAACGCACAATAACAGGATATTGAGCAATAGCTTGGCACTACTGACGGTTTGCCAGCGCAACTGTTGCAGACCGGAGGCATCGGTTAATCGGAACAAAGTGCCGGGTTTTACCAAAGTCAGCAACGCGAAAAATAGCGGTGCAATCACCACCACTCCGGCCATATCGCCAATCCAGAATGGCAACCAGGTTTGACGCACCTCGGCCAACGGCAACATGTTGCAAATCACCAACTGTGCGATGACCAGCACCGACGCCAGCAGTGCACTGAGCGAAGCAATCAAGAGAAACGCGAGTATCAAGATAGGGAAATTACGACGATGTTGCCGTGCGAACCACCGTAAAACTGCCGCGCCAGTGGCGTATGGCAGAATATGTGCCAGGCCAAACAATACACCGGCTTCAAACGATTCTTGTGTGGTCAGCGGCAAATTGTAGTACTGAATACTCCAGAAACTAATAAGCAAACAGCCGATCATCAACACCGGAACGGCGCGCAGCCCCAACACGAGTAAAGCTGCAAAAGTAAGACCGGCACAAGGAAACCAAACACTGGCATGTTCAGTATATTCTACGAGTCTACCAAGCTCCCATACCAACAACCATAACAGCAAGAGTACCAGGTCACGACTAAAGGCTGAGCG
This sequence comes from Gammaproteobacteria bacterium, assembly GCA_018820995.1. Lineage (GTDB taxonomy): Bacteria > Pseudomonadota > Gammaproteobacteria > Enterobacterales > Alteromonadaceae > Pararheinheimera. The sequence goes on from JAHJNE010000248.1 coordinate 5,238, forward strand.
CTGCATAAACTGCAGCAACCCGAAAAAAACCGGCTCTGGACTGAGTTTGGTTTTGATGCGGTTGCTCATAACAAGATTTAACCTACCACTCAATTCAGGTGACGGATTTTAATCCGCGGATGAGTCCTTAGAGTATCAGCTTCCACGACCCACAGCGAAAATTTTGCCTTAATTTTTGAACCGTACGCTAACTCAATGTTTTTCTGACGAAACTCACGTTACAGGTTGTCAGGCAGCTTTAATTTTTCAAACAAAATGCCAGCTAAAGTCCGGTTATTCACTTCCAATTTGCGCAAAATTGCCGACACATGTTGCTTGACGGTGGTTTCCTGCACATTCATTTCGTAGGCAATTTGCTTATTCAGCAAACCATCGGCAATCATTTTCAGCACTCTGAATTGCTGTGGCGTTAGTTGCTCCAACCGGCTGGCAAAATCTCGGTCGATTAAGTCCCCCGCTTGCGCAACTGCTGTTTGTAGCTCTGCTGGCAACCAGCGATCACCATTAAGGACTGCAGCAACGGCGTCCGACAATACTTCCAACGGCGCCGACTTCGGTAAATAAGCCGCCGCACCCAACTGTAAAGCTTGTTTGATCACCGCTGGATCTTCAATGGCCGAAACCATCAATACGCTAATATCCGGGTATTCAGTGCGAAGTGCGGTGAGACCGGCAAAACCTTCCGCATCTGGTAATTTTAAATCTAGTAAAATCAATTGTGTATCTGGATTGGTTCGAAGTAATGGCCACAATTGCGCCATGCTATTCGCTTGATAGAGTTCAGCTGTTGGGCCAAGAATGGTCTGCAATGCTTGCGATAGGGCAACACGAAACAGCGGGTGGTCGTCAGCAATAATAGCGATCATGAGCGGCCGTCTGATAAGTTCAAAAGCACTATCATGAACCGGGGCTGGCGCCCCGGCAACATGTTTTCACAGATTAGAAACGGTAACCAACGGACAGGCTGACAGTTCTTGGATCTGCATAATAACCGGTGATGGTTTGCTCACCCGCCAGCAGTGCGAAGTTGTAACCAGCAATCCGTACTTCTTTATTGCCTAAGTTACGACCTTGCAATGAAACATCCCAGTGACCATCGGGTGCATACCAGGTGGCGCCGGCATTAAACAAGGTGTAGCTGCCAAAATCCAACATCGATGGTAATTCAAAGATCTGGGTTTCGCTGCGGTTAGACATCGCCGCATTCAGCACCAACTCGCCGCCAGCAACGGCCACCGTATATTTACCACCTAAAGTCGCGGTCATTTTTGGCGTATTGGCAAAAGACCATAAATTTGAAACGTCGACGACTGATTGTGATACGACGTCAAATACCCGCACTTCATCAAAGCTGGCATTGGTGTAACCCACAATCAGATTGAGCTGCAGCGCATCCGATGCCGCAACAATCGCCTCCAATTCCAGACCATCAATAGATGCACTGGCTGCGTTAAGTACCTGTGATGCGACGTTGTTGCCAACAGCACGTTGTACCGTCACTTGCATATCATCATAGGCAGAGGTGAATACCGCTGCGTTCAAGCGTAAACGGCGTTCAAACCATTCACTTTTCACACCCAATTCAAAGGTATCAACTGTTTCTGGCTGGTAAGGCTGGTCAGCACTTGGGTTTAAGCTTTTCACAGCGCGCATATCAAAACCGCCGGATTTAAAGCCGTCAGTGTAGCTACCGTAATACATCACACTGTCGGTTGACTGATATTCAAAACCAACGCGTGGTGAAAAATGGTTAAAACTAGCGCTGTTTTCGAAATCAGTTTGTACTTGTAAAATGGTGCCGCCACTAACGCGCGGTAATTTGTAACCTAAGTACATATAACGGAATACATTCGCGTCTTTATCGTCTTTGGTATAAC
>JAHJNE010000249.1 GCA_018820995.1 Gammaproteobacteria bacterium
AGCAAAATCGGTATCTTTGATTCGGCTACGTGCAGCTGACACGTTTTCCACAATATTACTTAAGTTACGAACGGTTGACTGGAAGCGGTTTTGAATCGCACCCAAGTCGGCTCTTTTGCTATCAATCGTTTTAATCGCACTGTCGATACTTGCCAGAGCTGCTGACGCTCCTCCGACCGACGAAATTGAAAGCTTGTTAATCTTCAGACCCGAAGCACCAAAACCACCACCAGCACGTGATAGATTGACACTTATCGTCTGACCGGCGTTCGCGCCCACCAAGAATGTTGATGAGTACTTACCATCTAACAACTTCACACCACCAAACTGTGTCGTTGTACTGATCCGGCTGATTTCCGTTTTTAAAGCCGATACTTCTTTTTGCAGTGCAACACGGTCAGACGAACTATTAATACCGTTTTGCGACTGTACCGCTAACACTCGGATCCGTTGCAGCGCGGTGGTAATTTCATCCATCGCACCTTCAGCTGTCTGAGCCAGTGAAATACCATCATTGGCGTTTCGAATGGCTTGATCCAAACCCTGGATCTGACTAGTTAAACGGTTGCTGATTTGTAATCCCGCGGCATCATCAGCTGCACTGTTAATGCGGAACCCTGATGATAATCTTTGGAACGACGTATCCAGTGATTTGCCAGAATTAATTAACTGACGTTGTGCATTGAGCGCCGAAACGTTCGTATTTACATATAATGACATAGTGTCATCCTCCGGTTACATTATCTTAGCCATAAAAGCTTTCCTCTTTATTAATTGGTCGGACCTGAGACATCGTCATTCAAGGTCTAACCATAAAGTTGGTTGTTAAAGCCGGTAAATCTGAATGCGCCGGCTCTCTCAATTTGTTACTCAATCAGCGAGTCTTAGGCATTAATCCTTGAATGGATTAGCCTTGTAACAACGACAATGCTGACTGTGGTCTTTGGTTTGATTGCGCCAAAATTGTGGTGCTGGCTTGCTGCAAAATTTGCGAGCGAGTCAGTTCAGCAGTTTCTTTGGCAAAGTCAGTGTCTTTAATCCGGCTTCGTGCAGCAGAGACGTTTTCCACAATGTTTGATAGGTTGCGTATCGTAGACTGGAACCGGTTTTGAATGGCACCTAGGTCAGCACGTTTAGAATCGATAATACCAATGGCACTATCAATACTTGCTAAAGCACGTGAAGCACCGGCTAGGCTACTGATTGATAAGTTTGAAAGCTGTAAGCCTGAAGTACCGAAGCCACCGCCTGCGCGAGAAATATTTACGCTTATAGTTTGACCGGCATTGGCACCAACAAGGAAAGTTGATGAATATTTACCATCCAACAGTTTCACGCCACCAAATTGCGTGGTAGAAGCAATACGACTGATTTCCGCTTTTAACGCCGATACTTCTTTTTGAAGTGCCAGGCGGTCGCTGGAACTGTTGATACCATTTTGCGACTGTACAGAAAGCACTCGAATACGCTGCAGCGCACCGGTAATTTCATCCATAGCACCTTCAGCAACCTGTGCTAAAGAAATACCATCATTTGCGTTTCGAATGGCTTGATCCAGACCTTGGATCTGACTTGTTAAACGGTTACTGATTTGCAAACCAGCCGCATCGTCGGCCGCACTGTTAATGCGAAAACCAGACGATAAACGCTGAAATGAGGTGTCAAGTGTTTTACCTGAGTTAATGAGTTGCCGCTGAGCGTTCAACGACGAAACGTTAGTATTTACGAATAAAGCCATGATATATCTCCTGAGCTATTTAATTAATCAGCGAATACTTCTTTTGTTTTATTTTCGCTTAATTATTGTATCGACCTGGAGATATCTTTCTTTAGTTTTAATTTAAAAATATTTGAACTGACAGCTTAAATTGAATGAATAATGATAACTAAAATAAAAAAGGCCACACAATAAAGTGTAGCCAATGAGCAAAAAGCTCAGGAGTCGTTATTGAATTCGTTTATTAATTAGTACTAACCTTGCAGTAATGATAGTGCTGACTGTGGTCGCTGATTAGACTGCGCAAGTATTGTTGTACTCGCTTGCTGCAGTATTTGCGATCTGGTTAACTCTGCAGTTTCTTTAGCAAAATCAGTGTCTTTAATTCGACTACGTGCAGAAGAAACGTTTTCGACAATGTTCGATAAATTACGAATCGTTGACTGAAACCGGTTTTGAATCGCACCTAAATCCGCACGTTTCGAGTCGATAACCCCAATTGCGCTATCGATGCTCGCTAAAGCTCGAGATGCCCCTGCAAGACTACTGATTGATAAATTGGATAAACCCAGGCCAGAAGTTCCAAAACCACCACCTTGCCGAGAAATATTGACACTAATAGTTTGGCCGGCATTGGCACCAACTAGGAATGTCGACGAATACTTACCATCGAGTAACTTCACACCACCAAACTGCGTGGTAGATGCAATACGGCTAATTTCTGCTTTAAGGGCCGATACCTCTTTTTGCAGAGCTAAGCGGTCACTTGAACTGTTGATACCGTTTTGCGATTGAACTGACAACACGCGGATCCGTTGTAATGCTCCGGTAATTTCATCCATCGCACCTTCAGCAACTTGCGCCAGAGAAATGCCGTCATTGGCGTTGCGAATTGCTTGGTCGAGGCCCTGGATTTGGCTAGTTAATCGATTACTGATTTGCAAGCCTGCAGCATCATCTGCAGCACTGTTAATCCGTAAACCAGAAGATAAACGCTGAAATGCGGTATCTAAAGACTTACCAGAGTTGATCAACTGCCTTTGTGAATTCAACGATGATACGTTGGTGTTTACATATAAAGCCATGATTGTTTCTCCTGAGTTTTAATTTGCCGGTTATTTATTGTTTGTTCCGGCTTAATTAATGTATCGACCCAAGA
>JAHJNE010000250.1 GCA_018820995.1 Gammaproteobacteria bacterium
GCCATTTTCTAACCAGTGGCTGAACTCCAAACTCTGACTCTCGCTACGAAAGATGCCAATAGCCAATACATGGACATCCATAATTTCATTCAGGCTTTTATGGCATAAAAACAAAATCTCCTGCAAATCCAGCGAAGCGGTAATTTGCTTGGCTAACATCTGCAGTAGGGTCATATCGCGATAAGACTCGGCCAATGCTTGATTTTGCGTCTGTAACTCAGCAGTACGGTGACTGACAACTTGCTCCAGCCAGGTGCGCGTTTGTCGTTCATTCCGAAGCCGGTAGCGTAAAAAAGCCCAGATAGTGCTAAATGTCAGCAACACCGCCGCAATTTTTGCCCACCAGGTTAACCACCAAGGGGGTAAAATTTTAACCAACACCCGGGTGGCGCCATCGGCTGGCCAGCTCTGTCCCGGACGGCGCGCCATCACTTCGAACTGATAGTCGCCGGGTGCTAACCGGGTATAAGTCGCCTGGCGGCTGCGGGCATCCGTTTCAATCCAGTCGCGATCAAATCCCAACAAACGGTATCGATAGCGGCTTTCTTCCGGCTGTACAAAATCCAGCGCTGAAAATTGGAGGGTGAACATATCTTGTTCATAGTTCAGACGGATTTCGTTGGCATAACCAATGGCCCGCTGCAACACACTGGATTGTTCGTGTGTTGGAGTCACTTTTTTATTAAACAGATTAAAACCGGTAAACCGCACCACCAGCGGCTCAGTTTGCTGCACAAACTTGTCCGGATAAAAATAATCAAGCCCCTGATTCCCTCCCCGTAAATGCAGCCCATCTTGACTCACCAACCAGGCGCCTATCCAGGTCGTGACCTGAAAACCATCGGCTTCACCAAACTGCACCAAGTCTTGATTCTGTAACTGACTGCGGTATAACCATAAAAAATTTGGCGCGTTGCGCAGATAAATATCCGCATCTTCGCCACCGACATAAGCTTTAAAACCTTCAATTTTCTTTGGGTCATTTTTACTACGTAATACCCGATGATTGACATTGCCAGCGCGGATCCATAACTCTCCACGTTCCGGATAAATCAGCTGGATACCGTTAAAACGCAAGCCAGACGCGCTTCTTGTGCCTTCGCGCCAGCTCTGGATCTTCCATGTTTGCAAATCAAGCCTGGAAATCCCTTGATCGGCATAGCCAATCCATAAGTCATTCAAATCGTCGGATTGCATGGTACTAATGGTATCGCTAGCCAGACCCACGTCAGACGCAACGTCTTGCCGGAATTGTTTTTTAATGTCGCCATCAAGCAGAAACAAACCTTCACCACGGGTGCCGACCCAAAGACGATTTGAAGTGTCCTGATATAACACCCCGATATGGGGCTGAATTTCGGCGTCTGACAATTCAAAACGCTGCCACAGTCCCGACTTTTGATCCAACTGAAACAAACCGGAATCTGTCCCGATCCAAACCACACCTTGATGATCCTGCAGCACCTGTCGCACCAGAGTTGGCATTTTTAATTGTGATTCTGCCAAGCGGATCGGCCAGCGTTTCACGGTCGCGGTGAGTAAGTCAGCTTCAGCAATACCAGCATCGCGGTTGGCTAGCCAATAAGTTTGCGCAGATTTTTCTGACATCCCAAACACATCATTGTGTGCCAGCAGTGCAGGATTGTTCGGGTCCATCGGAATATTCCGGACTTTTTGCGCCATTGCCGACAAGCCATAAATGCCAGCCGGACTTTTAATCCATAAGGTTTGTTGGTTATCCAGCCACAATCCGGTTAAGTTGTTACTTTGGATTTGGTGAGCAACCATGGGATTGGCACGAAACTGTTGCCAGGGTTGATTCGGTGCGGGCAAATACCACAAACCATGATCATAACTACTGACCCACACGCTGCCGTCTTTGCCAAACAATAAATCTGTAAGTAACCCCGTCTTCAGCAACTCGGGTTGCTCCGCCACAACTTGTAGTTTTTGACTGCTTTGTTGATAACGCAGTAAACCCCCACCATAACTAGCCAGCCACACTTGGCCAGTCGAATCCATCTTAACTGTGCTCACCGCCGCCACAGGTAATGCGGAATTGTCGATACTAAACACTTGTTTATCAAGGCGCTGCGGGTGCCAGCGCATGGCGCCACCTTTGTTCTGGCCACGGTTGCGCAAGGGCGCGCTTCCCGTACCAATCCACACATATCCTTCATCATCCAGCAGTAGGCTGTTAATAAACAATCCATCAATTTCGCGGGCGGCGCCAGGAAGTTGCACCAACTCCAACTGCTGATTTTCAGCTTCCCAACGGTACAAACCTGCACCAAAAGTACCGACCCAAATTTGCAAATTTTTATCTTGATATAACGCGCTGATTTCGACTTGTTGAACAATGCCTTGTGATCGTGGAATGGCAATTCTGCTGAAGCGCTCAGTCGTCGGATCAAACA
>JAHJNE010000251.1 GCA_018820995.1 Gammaproteobacteria bacterium
ACTGCCGCCAGCCGCTTGAGTCTGGCGCAAGCTATCAACTCGATGGGACATACCCTGGCACCGTTGTTTGGTGCCGCATTGATTTTCTCTGCCAGCACGCTTTCGGCCACCAGCGATGTGGCATCGGCCAAGTCGGTACAACTGCCTTATCTGATATTAGCGGCGGTAACCTTAGTCACCGCGGCTGGCTTTTATTTTCTAAAACTCCCTTTATTGACGCCACCAACCGCCCCAGAGCAACCTCAACTCAGCGCTGACAGCTCAATCTGGCAACAAAAAAGCTTGCTGCTTGGCGTGTTAGCGATTTTCCTGTATGTCGGCGCGGAAGTGAGTATCGGCAGCTTTTTGGTGAATTACCTGGCGCTGGATCACATTGGTGCACTCAACGAACAACAAGCCAGCACCATGGTGTCCTATTATTGGGGTGGCGCGATGATTGGGCGTTTTGCCGGCGCCCTGTTAACCCGTTATGTATCAGCCAGCTATGTGCTGGTCAGCAATGCCATCATCGCCATTTTGTTGTTGTTTGTGACGATGAACTCAAGTGGCATGGTAGCGGTCTGGTCGGTGATTGCGATTGGCTTTTTTAACTCTATTATGTTCCCGACCATCTTCACCATGGCGATCCGGGGTTTAGGCCCGTTAACAAGCCGCGGCTCAGGTTTGTTATGTCAGGCAATTGTCGGTGGTGCCATTCTGCCGTTGTTACAAGGTGTGGTCGCCGACCGTATTGGCGTGCAATTAAGCTTTATCGTGCCGGTGTTGGCGTATGGTTATATTGCCGGTTATGCCTGGCATCAAAGCCGGCAGCAACAGCATCGCCAACCAGTGCCTAGCCAACAAATAGATAGCCAACAAATAGATAGCCAGCAAAAACAAACCGATTCTTCTTTATCTCAGGGGTCGTTATGACGACAAAAACGCATACTGCCGCCGCACCGGCCAATGCAGCACCACGCCAGGTGCTTTGTTTTGGTGAAGCGCTGATTGATTTTTTACATAGTGGCATTCAGCCGCAAGGCCCGCTGCAGTTACCGGCCTATCGGCAATTTCCAGGTGGCGCACCGGCCAATGCGGCGGTTGCCGTGGCTAAATTAGGCGGCAATGCCCGTTTTGCCGGACAAGTTGGCCAAGATGCTTTTGGTGATTTTCTGGCACATGCCTTAAGTGCCTACGGCGTTGATTTATCATTATTACAACGTCATCCGACGGCTAAAACCGCCTTGGCTTTTGTAATGCTGGATGAAAGTGGCGACCGCAGCTTTTCATTTTATCGCGACCAAAGCGCCGATGTATTATTTGCGCCAGCACAAATCACCGCCGACTGGTTTGCGGCAAAGCCAATCGTGCATTTTTGTAGTAACACCCTGACCGATGATTTTATTGCCAACACCACACAACAGTTAGTGCAGCAGGCGAGAGCGGCCGGTTGCCTGGTTAGTTTTGATGTCAATTTGCGGCATAACCTGTGGGCTGGTGCTAAGGCTGACCGGGACTGTGTCAATCAGCTGGTGCAACAGGCTGATATCGTCAAATTTTCGCGTGATGAGCTGCAGTATCTGGCACAAGGCGCTGCGTCTGAAGATGCTTATTTGCAGCAATCCCTGCAAGCGGGTTGTCAGTTATTGCTAGTGACTGATGGCGCGCATCGGATTGATTATTATCAGTCTTCATATGATGACGCCGCTCAAAACAGCACTATTCAAAACAGCACTATGCTAAACAGTACTATGCAAAACCACACATCTCACAAAGACACTATCCAACCCCCAACAGTGCAAGTCGTCGATACCACTGCCGGTGGCGACGCTTTTATGGGCGGTCTGCTGTATAGCTTTAGTTGTTTACCAACAGATCACCAGGCACAGCACGGCTTGATAAAAAACGGCTTGATAAAAAATGGCCTGCCAGCAGGTGGGTTACTGAAAGCCTGTATCGAATTCGCCACTGCCTGTGGTGCGGTCACAGTGACACGGCCTGGCGCCTTTCCTGCGCTGCCCGATCTGAGCGAAGTGCTGGGCGCACTGGCGGCTCGTCAGGTTGAGATAAGCCCATTGCTGCCGTTTTTTCCGACAGCGACCATTGCGCCAACCCCAAGCTCGGTCACAACCACAGTATTTTAATAGCTTCATCAGGCGAGACAGGATGCAAAAGATCATGCAAAACCATACACAAAGCAATACACAACAGCACAGGCAAAACCAGCCGCAAGATTATTACGACCAAGGTTTTATTCGCGACCATTGCCAGAGTATTCTGAGCTTTTACGATCCGAGAGTGGTTGATAGCAGCGGCGGTTATTTTCATAATTATTATGACAATGGCGAGCTGTTTAACCCGGGCTTTAAACAACTGGTCAGCAGTACCCGGATTGTTATTAACTATGCGACAGCGGCGTTGTTGTTTGCGACCGACTCAGCCAAATCTGCCGCGTACAAAGCCATTGCTCAGCATGGTTTAAATTATCTGGAACAGGTGCACTGGCGTGAGGATATTCAAGGATATGCCTGGACCTTACAAGACCACCAGCCACTTGACACCACGCAACAAGCCTACGGTTATGCTTTTGTGCTGCTCTGTTACGCCGCAGTGCATAAAGCCGGTTTAATCAGCGACAGCAAACCGCTAAATCAAACCTTTCAGCTACTGGAACAGCGGTTCTGGCAGGCCGATTATGGCCTTTATGCCGACGAAATCAGCCCGCATGGGGTGCTGAGCGACTATCGTGGCCAAAATGCCAATATGCATTTATGCGAAGCCATGTTGGCAGCGTATGAAGCCTGTGGTGAGCGACATTTCCTCGACCGCGCTTTGACTTTGGCACAGAACATTACCGTCCGTCAGGCCGCCTTGACCGATGGTTTGGTATGGGAGCATTACACCACCAGCTTCCAGCCAGATTGGGACTACAACAAAGCGGATCCAAAAAACTTATATCGGCCATGGGGTTTTCAGCCGGGCCATCAGACCGAATGGACCAAATTATTGCTGATTTTACATCGTCATCAGCCGCAAGACTGGCTGGTCAGCAAAGCACGGGAACTGTTTGATCGCGCTTACCAACAAGCCTGGGACGCTGAATTTGGCGGTCTGATTTATGGTTTTGCCCCGGATGGTAACTGGTGTGACGACGATAAATATTTCTGGGTGCAGGCTGAAAGTATGGCCGCCGCCGCCTTGTTGTATCAAACCACCGGCGCCGAAGTCTATCTGGTGGCCTATCAGAATTTGTGGCAATACAGCTGGGATCATTTGATTGATCATCAATACGGCGCCTGGTTCCGCTTACTCAATCGCGACAATAGCAAAACCAGCACAGAGAAAAGCGCCGCCGGTGCTAAATGTGATTACCACACCTTATGTGCTTGTATTGAAGTGTTACGCGGTATGGGTTTTGCCAGTTTGCCACTGGTCAGTTTTAGTCATCAGGATAGTCAAAGTTAGTTTAGTGGAGGCCGGGGTGTCATTATCAGGTTCAATCAGGAAAGTGGCCGGCTGGCGTGGTTATGCGCTCCCGATCGCTCTACTTGCAGCGGCAGCTAGTCTTAGTGGCTGCAGCCAGCCAGCTTCAAGCAGCAACAAAGCGCTAAGTAACGAGCTACACGAACAAGTGCTGACCGCGCAAGATCCGCTGCAGTTTGTCGACCCATTGATTGGCACCGATGGCAAGGGTAAAACCTACCCCGGCGCCACCGTGCCTTATGGCATGGTGCAATTAAGCCCTGATAATGGTCGTACCGGCTGGGACTGGATCGCCGGCTATTTTTATCCGGATACGATCATTGCTGGTTTTAGCCATACCCATCTGTCCGGCACCGGTGCCGGTGATTTATACGACATTTCCTATATGCCGCTGCGTCTGCCGCTGATGCGGGAGAAAACCGATGGCGGTCCGGCCGATGGCACCTTAGTTTCCAAATTTTCACACCAGCAGGAACAGGCGCAAGCCGGTTATTATCAGGTGTATTTGCCTGATTATCAGGTGAATGTTGAGTTAACTGCCGGCCTTCGTACCGGCTACCAGCGTTATCGATTTGATCAAACCACTGGCCAAAACAGCGCGCCATTGGTGCGGCTGGATTTAGGCTACAGTCGTAACTGGGACCAAACCACCGACAGCGCCATTCGGATTGTCGATGCCTATACTATCGAAGGGTATCGTTTTTCAAGTGGCTGGGCAGCCAAGCAAAAAGTGTACTTTTACAGCCGATTTTCGCAACCTATCAAAAGCTTACAGTGGCAGCGCTCAGGTGAACCGCTGCAACTACAGACCGATGGCCAGCTGAAAAACAGCACTTTTATGACTGCACCAAAACAACAGCAAGGGCGCGAAGTAGCGCTATTGCTGCAATTTGACGCCCAACCCGCAGCGCAAAGCAGCGAAATAACCGTTCGCACGGCGCTCAGTTCAGTCAGTAGTGCCAACGCCAGACAGAATTTGCTGGCCGAAGGTGAGCAGCTCAGTTTTGACCAAGTGAAACAACAGGCACAGCAAGCCTGGCGGCAGGAACTGTCGCAGGTTGAGGTGACTGCCAGTCGCGATCAGTTAACCCAGTTTTATACTGCGCTTTATCACAGCGCGTTAGCCCCGAGGGTCTTCGCTGACAGCGATGGTCGCTTTTTAGGGCCTGATGGCGAAGTGCATCAACGCACCGACCACCAGCATTATGATTTCTTCAGTTTGTGGGACACCTTCCGCGCTTTGCATCCGTGGAAAACGCTGTTTAACCCTAAGCGCAACCAGGATCAGCTGTTGTCATTATTAGACCATGCTGAGATTTCAGGTCTGTTGCCAGTGTGGAATTTCCAGGGCAACGAAACCGACATGATGTTGGGTTACCACGCAGTGCCGGTATTGGTCGATAACTATCTCAAAGGGAACTTGCCCCCTGAACTTGGGGATAAAATTCTTAAATTGGCGGTAAAAAGTGCCAAACAACAAGCATTTGGGGTAGAAAGTTATCAGAAGCTTGGCTTTGTGCCTTATGCCGAACGCAAATGGAATGTCGCGTTAACGCTGGAATATGCTTATGACGATTGGGCAATTGCCCGCTTAGCGCAGCAACTTGGTCAGCACGATATCGCCGCAGAATTTTTTGAGCGGGCGCAAAATTATCGTCAACATTTTGATGGCAACACTGGTTTTATGCGGGCCAAAGATCACAACGGCAAGTTCCGGGAACCCTTTGATCCAAACGCTTACCATCCGGAAGATTATGCTGAAGCTAATGCCTGGCAATATAGCTTTTTTGTGCC
>JAHJNE010000022.1 GCA_018820995.1 Gammaproteobacteria bacterium
CCAACACAATGCCCCTGGCATTTTCGGTATAGCGTCCAGCCATGGATATAAAAAATGCCTGCAACAAATACAGGCATTTTTTTCATTTTATTGCGCCATTCGTAGAACTGGTGCCTACTTAGCCTAAATGGCTTAAGTAGCTTTCACCTTCAGTACTTAAAATTTGGCACTGACATAAACCCCTACACGGCGGTCGGTTTTAAATTGATTACGCAAAGTGGTGTCACCTGCCTGGTTGTAGATCAATTTGGTTTTGATAATTTCGTCCAGTAAGTTCGTCGCTTCCAGACCGACCTTGATATTTGGTGTCAGGTGATAACCAATCGACATATCCAATTGCCCGGTCGCTTCAGCCAGCACTGGCGCAAACAAATCGGCGTCACGACGTGTCAGCAAGTACTCAGAGCGCCAGTTATAAGCAATCCGCGCTGAAATGTCGTGTTTCTCGTACATCGCAGTCAGGTTCACTGTATCTTCTGAAAAACCAGGTAATTGCAGATTATTAAAAGCACGGAAACGGTTACGGCCACCTTCACCACCGGTACCAGCACCAAAACCTACTTTATCATCGACATTACTCTGATCGATAAAGGTATAGTTGGTGGCGATCCCAAGTCCTGACCATATGCCAGGCAGCTGATCAAAGAACTGGGTATATGCCAATTCAAAGCCCTGCAAAGTACCTGAGCCTTCATTGGTATCAGTCCGGAAATTGACCGGCATCGTCACTTTTGCCAGATCGTTGGTCACATCTTCGGTATACAGACGCTGCCGGATCAGGTTTTTCAAATCTTTCCGAAACAAGCTGGCCGTGAACGAGTTACTGGTGCTGATATACCATTCGTAAGTCAAGTCAATGCTAAGCGCTTCTTCTGGTTCGATATTTTTCGGGTTACCACTGACGCCATCAAAGCCGATATCAGCAAATGGCAATGCTTCGCCATTCGGTCCACGCGGTGAGGTGTGCGACTCGGAAATGGTGCGGAAGTAGCGGAAGTTCTCGAAATTTGGCAGGTACACATTCTGCGAAATTGCAAAGCGCGTGATGTGATCATCACTCAATTCAACGCTGATATTAAAACTTGGCAGCAATTTGGTGTACTTGTCGCCTTCCACGTGAATAAGATTGGTGTTCAGCGCATTCTGGTAGGCCAATTGCGCTGCGGTATACATGGCCTGAGTGCCGGTATCCCATCCTGGAATTGCGATTGGGAACTGCGTGGCACCACTCGATTCAACTTGCCAGCTGACATATCGTAAACCAACATTGCCGCGTATCGGGTAAGCCAAATCATTGTTCTCATAATTGAGCTGTGTATAAAACTCGCGGCGCTGCTCTTTACTTGAAGATATTTCCGATGGCAGGTAAGCGCCTTCCAGTTCACATTCACCGGCCAGTGTGACGCAACTGCGGTCACGTAACTGGGTAAAGGTGGCAAAACCAGCCTTTTTATTGTTGGTATGGTAATCCTGCCAGTTGTGGATATCTGAAACCTTGGCAAACAAAATACTCTGATCACGGCTTAGCACACCGCCACCATGGAAATTATTGGCGTTAAAAGTATAACTTTCATAAAGTTCAGGATGACCAGGTACAGCGGCAGTACCAGTATGCGCAGTGCGTTGACCGCCATCAGCATAAGACTGCCAGGTGCCGTTGGCCATTTCGCCCCAGTTCCAGGCAGAATCACGTTTGATTTGCTTTTTCGTCGAGGCATAACCGCCAAATTGAACTGAAGTCAACCACTTATGATCGAGGTCATAGGTACCATCAAAGGCAAATGAATCCGCTTCAGCGTCGGTATCATCCTCTTTATCCATGGCGGAGTTAAGATACATTTCACTGAATGGTGCCGGTGCCAGCGGAGACGTCAGATTTTGGCCAATAAAGTCGACCATTGGCTTGCTGCCATTAATGTCAAACGTCAGATCATTGTTTTCAAAGCTGTTATTGATCGTGTAATCAACAACATCGTATTCCGACTCAATATGTTGATAATCAAATTCTAATTTCAGTTTATCAGATGGACGGTACGTCAAATGCAAGCTGCTGTCTTCGACTAACTGCTCGGTTTCACGCCAGCGAGTTTGTGCAAGAGACCGGTTGTTCATTAGCAAGGTACCGGCAGTCATAAAATTGTTACTGTCAAAAGTCGCATTGGCAACCTGCACCTGATTTGGGCTGACATTAAAACCTTGTTCGCCTTGTTGGATCACCCGCTCATCCCAGGATAAGCCAGCTTTTGAACTGATAAATTCCGCCACTATCTCCAACGTATTATCGGTATTCCTAAACTGCAAAGAACTCGCCAGACCACGACGGTCACGCTCAGATTCAGAACTGCGGATGGACGCATCAGCCGGCACAAATTTAGTTTGACCTTTATAGTTCGGAAGCTCTGTTCCATAGTTGCCAAATTGTGGCATTTCGCGAGCAGTCGCACTGCGCTCGTAATAATTGCCAAGCGCCACACCATCACCACGATCTTTATAATTCGAAGAGGAGGCAGCCAATAACACGCCAAAGTCACCGATCGCACTGGTCCAGCGGTTGCTGATCACTGCCGAGCCAATTGGCGTCCACTCTTCCCGATGATCGCCATAACTACCTTTGATGGACGCAGTGCCAAAAAAACCTTCGCTATCAAAAGGTTTACGTGTCACCAGATTAACCGTTCCAGCGACACCACCGGCAATAAGATCTGCGGTCTGATTTTTGACGACTTCGATATGCCCCAGTAATTCACCCGGGATATCTTCATAACTTAAGCCCCCCCCGGTGCTGGCGCTAAACGCATCACGGCCGTTAATCTCACTGCGTACCCGATCCAAACCGCGCACCACCACACCGGTACCTTCAGCGGCAAAGTGATTTGGATCTTCGGACGAAGCAAAACGCTCAATGGTTACACCAGGAACACGCATCAAAGCTTCTGTCACACTTTTATCTGGTAAGGCGCCAATATCATCAGCACTAATGACATCTTTTACGGTATTGGCCTGACGCTTCAATTCTTGCGACGTGATGGCACTGCCTCTCATCCCAATGACTTCAATTTTTTCGATCTCTTGATCGTCAACCTTTTTGACAGCGCTGTCATCTTGCGCCACGGAAAAAAACGGCACCATGCCGATAACCGCGCACCGGACGGCGAAACTGAGGGGTTTACAACGAAATTGTGTTCCGGACATAGTGATACTCGCTCTAGTTATTGTTCGATTTTATCGCGGGATCTTTGCCCGCTGAATGTTCATCCTGCAGTGGTCAGCGAAACTTTGACTAACTGCCCAATAACCTAAGCTTCACTTGTTACTTTCTAACATAGAGTTTCTGATAAAAACAACTTTATTTTTACTAAAGGCTAAATTTCGTCCGCTAAATGACGAAATTTTTATCCTAAAAATGGCTACCAATAATCAAAACACTCACAAATGTTACTATCTAACAGATTTTTAGAGAACTTGGTTTAGTCATATTAAATTAAAATAACGAGGGGATCGACACTATCTCCAATGTAACCAACGCGGATCAACACATAACCACAACGATCTTTAGAGCTCAATCCAGTGAAAATCACGTCGTTCAATAAGATGCTAGGTAATCAGTAGAAATTAAGCATAAAAAAACCCGGCTATGCCGGGTTCTGTTCTTTTTGCTATAACGTTTAGCGAACTGCTCGCGCGACGTTCTGCCGCTACCAATCAACAATATGAAAGGTTATTACTGTCGCAACAGCTGTTGGCGCTGGAACTCACGAATACGTTCAACATAATGCCGTACCGTCTGCACGGTGAGCATGCTGCGTTGGCCATCGAGCACCTGACCGCCAAATTCTTCAGCCAGCTTTTTCGCGGCATTGTGCATCAGGTTAAAATTCTGCAATGCCTCGCCAGGTCCCGGTAACGTCATAAATAAACTTAAACCCCGGGTTTGCAGTTTATCCATGTCTTCCAAGTCAAAAGTACCTGGATTAAACATATTGGCCAGACTGAATAAAACTTCGCCTGAACCCGCACTATCCTGATGGCGGTGGAAAATATTCATTTCACCGTATTTAAAACCCAGAGTCAGCAAGCTTGGTAACAACATGGCACCATTGATGTCAGTCCCTTCTGGCATTAATACATATAAAATAAGTACTTCATTGGCCATTGGCTCAGCAGCTGGTGCTGATTGCGAATCGACTTCATAACCATCATCGGCAGAGAATGACATCGATGGTTCTTCACGATCCGCAGTTGCTGTAAATTGTGGGTCTACATCGTCGCGGCGAATTTTGCTGACAGGTTCACGCAACTTGTGACCACGTGGCGCTTTCACCACTTCTGGTTTTGGTTGTGGCTTTTCACCTGGCCCTAACTTGCGGATCTTCCCAACACCAAACTCGTCAAAACCTTCGCCATTACCCGCACCAGAATTTTCATCCTGGAAAAAGCGACTTTTTGTTTCATGAGAGTTTTTCCGGGTCGACCAGATCCCGTGGATCACCAGTGCTGCCATTCCCAGCACACCAGCAATAATTAATGCATAACGAAATTCTTCAGCCATCATTTTTACCTTTTTGTTCTGTCA
>JAHJNE010000252.1 GCA_018820995.1 Gammaproteobacteria bacterium
GCCTGCTCATCAGAGTAGTCAAGCCTACTTTGGTCGTAATAGGATAAATTGAAGGATAACGGATGGTTTGCAAGGCAATAGGTGTTTTTTACTACTTTTCTTTCTACAACTGGCCAATGTATTCGACCAAAGTGCTAGCTAGAATAAGGCTTGTAACGAATATAGGGCCTAGCTACAGAAGAGGCAAAATTGAAGTGCTGTCGAAATTAACACCAACAAAAATAATAACTCTTCATCAGTAATTATCTATTAATTTCAAACAATTAAATTAAATCGGCAAACGATTTCGTTACTAACCCGTGCAGTTAAATGGCTTATTCCGGTCTTTACCAATAAAAACGGACAAACCTTGGCAGATTTGTCCGTTATTAGTTATTTAAGTAAAGCGGTAATGTTACTTCGCCAGATCAAGCAACAAGCTATTTAAGCGAGTGACAAAGCTAGCTGGGTTTTTCAGACTGCCACGCTCGGCTAACAGCGCTTGTTCAAAAATAACCTCTGCCCATTGTTTAAAGCGAGTTTCGTCCTGGACATCAGCAATGTGTTTCACCAATTGATGTTCTGGATTTAATTCAAAAATTGGTTTTACTTCAGGTACTTTCTGACCCACAGATTCCATCAGTTTCATCATCTGAGTGCTCATATCGAACTCATCAGTGACAATACAGGCTGGGCTATCGGTCAGGCGATGACTGACTTTTACGTCTTTCACCTGATCGCCAAGCGCTGTTTTAAACCGGGCAGCAACGGCAGCAAACTGTGCTTCCGTTTCTTGCTGCGCTTGTTTGGTCGCTTCGTCGTCCAGCTTACTCAGATCCAAACCGCCTTTGGCGACTGAACGCAGTTTTTTACCTTCAAAATCTGTCAGATGTTGCATCAACCATTCGTCAATACGGTCGGACAATAACAACACTTCAATGCCTTTTTTGCGCAGGACTTCTAAGTGAGGGCTGTGTTTGACCGCTTCATAGCTGTCACCAACCAGGTAATAAATTTCGTCTTGCGATTCTTTCATCCGGGCAACGTAAGCTTCTAAGCCAACATTTTGAATTTCACTGTCGTTGTCCGTCGATGCAAAACGTAATAACTTCGCAATTTGATCTTTGTTGGCTGCATCTTCAGCCGGGCCTTCTTTGATCACCTGACCAAATTCATCCCAGAAATTCTGATAGTCAGTCTGATCTTCGGCTTTGGCCATTTTTTCCAGCATTTTAAGCACGCGTGAAGTACAACCTTTACGCAGGCTTTGTGTCACTTTGGTATCTTGCAAAATTTCGCGGGAAACGTTCAGAGGTAAGTCGCTTGAATCCAATACACCTTTGATAAAACGCAGGTAACTTGGCATAAACTGTTCAGCGTCGTCCATGATGAACACACGTTGCACATAAAGTTTCAGGCCATGCCGCGCTTCACGATTCCATAAATCAAAGGGTGCTTTTTTCGGCACATACAGCAGGCTGGTGTAGTTGCTATTGCCTTCAACTTTGTTATGGCTCCAGCTCAGTGGCTCGGTCCAATCGTGTGAAATGTGCTTGTAGAATTCCTGATATTCGGTCTCTGAAACTTCAGATTTATCACGCATCCAAAGTGCAGTCGCTTTGTTGACGACTTTCCAGTGACCTTCTGTCGCCGGAATTTTTTCACCGTCTTCGCCGTCTTGCTCAGCCGTACCTTCTTCCCACATTTGCACAGGGATCGATATATGGTCAGAATATTTAGTGACGATGCCTTCAACTTTCCATTTACCAAGGAATTCAGTTTCGCCTTCGCGCAGGTGCAGAATAATCTCAGTACCACGGCTATCTTTTGTGATTGGCGTTAAAGTGTATTCACCTTCACCAGACGATTCCCATTCCACCGCGCTATCTGCGGTTGCACCGGCTTTGCGGGTGCGTACAGTGACTTTGTCGGCGACGATAAATGCTGAATAAAAACCAACACCAAACTGGCCAATAAGCTGCGAATCTTTGCTGGCTTCACCTGATAATTGCGAGAAGAACTCTTTAGTACCTGATTTTGCGATGGTGCCTAAGTGGCTAATCACTTCATCGCGGGTCATGCCGATACCGTTATCGCTGATAGTGATAGTTTTGGCAGTTTCGTCCAGGCTAATCCGAACGCGTAAATCACCATCGTTATCATACAAACTGCTATCAGATAACGCTAAAAACCGCAGTTTATCCGCCGCATCAGAAGCGTTTGAGACCAGTTCACGCAAGAAAATCTCTTTGTTTGAATACAAAGAATGGATCATTAACTGCAGCAGTTGTTTTACTTCGGCCTGAAAGCCATGCGTTTGTTTTTGAGTTGTTTCAGTCATTTACCGCTCCTGTTATCAATATATCGCCAAGTCCGCAGGGATACCGACGGTCAGCGTTGCAGGTTGTCTACCCAGAAATTAAAAACCAAATTTGGTTTTGGACTGACAGCTATATGGGGCAGTTAGATTGAAGTTTCAAGGGGAAAAAAGAATGGAACGGCTGGGAAAAGCTCTGAACTGGGCGTAACGAGTTCCAAATAACGAATAACAGATAGCAGGATTAGAACGGTTTACGTCCGCTAAAGGCATAGGACAAAGTACTTCCGTCCACATATTCCAGCTCGCCGCCTACTGGCATGCCTTGGGCCAGTCGAGAGACCTGAATTTGATGTTTTTTACAAAGCTCTGCAATATAAAATGCGGTTGCATCACCTTCAATGGTTGGATTCGTGGCCAGAATGACTTCCTGTACCTGCCCTTGCGCCAACTGCTTTGCCAACTGATCCAAACCGAGTTCGGCAGGTCCAATCCCATCCAAAGGGGATAACTGGCCGCGCAACACAAAATAACGACCAGCAAATAAACCGGTTTGTTCAATCGCATATAAATCGGCAGCGCTGGCCACAATACACATCACCGCACTGTGACCACGCACTGGGTGCGTACAAATCTGGCACAACTGGCCTTCGCAAAAAGTACGACATTGCTGACAATGCCCAACCTTTTGCATCGCTAGCTGGAGTACTTGCGCCAGCTGCATGCCACCCTCGCGATTGCGTTCCAGCAATTGGTAAGCCATACGCTGCGCCGATTTCGGCCCAACAGAAGGCAACAGCCGCAATGCGTCAATCAGCTGCTGCACTAAAGGTGTATGTTTACCCATGGCAATTTATCCTGTGATTGCTGGTCGTTTTAGAACGGCATTTTAAAACCAGGTGGCAATTGCATGCCCCCGGCAACACCCGACATTTTTTCTTTGCTGGTTTCTTCAACCCGACGAACAGCATCATTAATGGCCGCAGCAATCAAGTCTTCCAACATCTCTTTATCGTCTTGCATCAGGCTGTCATCAATGCTGACGCGACGGACGTTGTGGTTGCCCAGCATCGTCACTTTCACCATGCCGGCACCGGCTTCGCCCGTCACTTCTAATTTGGCGATTTCTTCTTGCGCACGCTGCATTTTTTCCTGCATCTGCTGCGCCTGTTTCATGATGTTACCCATGCCACCTTTAAACATATCTTCGCTCTCTCTTTGCTTTGGGCCAACCTCTGTTTATCGGACTGCTTTTGCCCGGCACATCGGTTCTGGCATTCATAGGATACGTCAGGCTTGATGCTCTTTGACGCTGCTCTGATGTAATTTTTCGAGCTTTCTAGCGTTATATTTACGCACACGACGCTAGTTTAATTCTTAGGTTAATTAGCCGACGATAACAAATCGTCCGACTTTAATCTGGCCGACAAGATAATCAGATTGCCAGAAAAATACAAGGGATCCGGCAACGGCACTGTGTAGTCGGCGAATTAACCAGCAGGCTTAATGGCCTGAAAGCAAACTGACCTGAACACTAATTCACCTGCAAACTATCGGCGACTAACTCCGCAGCAAAATGTTGTTGCAGCGCCTGTACCAGAGGGTCCGCAGCAAGCACCGCGGCAACATACCGACTTCTGGCTTCATCAATTCGCTGCTGAATGGCCACTGGACAGGTTGGTACCTGGTCAGAAAATTCAATTTCAAGCGTCAAGGTTTGCTCATAGGAAGTTGACAGCACCGTAGTCAGCGTTTGCCGATTACGCTCATTGTCTAAATGCCGTTGACTTGTCATCACCTGGAGGCGCAATAACGACCCATGCAGCTCTGCTGAGGCATGTAATAAAAACAACCGCATCAATCCGCCTATAGCTAACTGGTCAATACGCGCAGCCCATGCATCAATTTGGCTGGCAGTTTTTACGGCGAAATTACTGGCATCGATCACCCCATCAAAGCTGAGCGGCTGACTATCTAACTGCGCGACTGTGACCTGTTGTACGGTTTCTGCGGCGAAATCGGTATTGTCGTCTTCCTGTACTTGCAAACTATCGAGCAGCGCATGACGGATCGGTTGCGTCGTTGTTTGAATTGTATCGCGCTCAGACGGATGGTCGTCAGTTTGATATTGCTGCCACGCCCAGTCACCACCGGCACTATCCGCCACTGGATCTGGTTCGTCGTCATTATCGTCGATAGGCAAACTTCCAACCATTTGTGGGGCTGACGACGACTGCCACTCGTCATCCTGATCATCTTCTGCTGCGGCTAAAACATCCGGTACAGATGCCAATTTTACTGAGGCGTCCATGGATTCTGATGCTGCTTGCGCATCAACGGCATCTCGCCCTTCGCCTGCAGCAGGTAGTGGCGAAATGTTACTCAGTGTTGGAACGGCATTCGATGTGGAAGCCGTGTTGATATTCGCTGATGCCGTTTTATGTGTAGCAATGCTCGGTGTAACTGTGGAGCCTAGCTGACGTTCTGCCGGGTGCACATCTGACAGTGTGGAAACATTTGGCGTCGAAGTTGACCGATTGGTATTAACGACAACAGGTTTTGATAGCATTGGCGCCGGCTGGCGCTCAGACTTTTTTTCGTCAACAGCTCCGGCAGCAGCCTGAGAACGTCGGGCAATAATACTGGCGGTAATTGGATCAATCACCGGGCTTGACGGATCCTGCACAGCTTGTTCAACGATCGGCGATTCAACGGCAGCAGCCTGTGTTCCAGTGTCAGCTGTGGGCGCCATATCCGCATTCACATGAGACGTCGTGTCAGAAACTGTGCTGGCCATCGTTGGTAAGCCGGCCGCAGATAACGCAGCAGCCCTGCCACTATGTGCGCTACTTTCAGACTCGTCCTGCCCCTGGGCGGCGGGTACAAAAGCAATGGCCCGCAATAATGCCATTTCGATCCCGATACGCGGATCAGGCGCATAGGGTAAATCTTTTTTGCCAGATAACAACAACTGATAATACAGCTGAATCGCTTCCGCGCTCTGTGATTTAGCCACAGCTCTGACAAAAGCAGATTCTGTGAGAGCCAGTTCGGCAGCACTGAGCTGAAACTGACAAAGGGCCGCTAAATGCAATAGTGCCAACATATCGTCGAGCACCGAATGCACCTGGCTGTGCTGGGTCATCAGCTGCATTAAATGTTGCTGCATCATCGTTAAATCACGATTTAACACGTCTTGCAGCAGGAGCTCTGCCCAAGATTGTTCGAGGAAACCTAACATCTCCCGCACTGGCCCTAATTCAATATGGCCATTGGTTTGCGCTATCGCCTGATCGGTCAGGCTCAGAGAATCGCGCAAGCTGCCTTTTGCGGCTCGCGCCAATAAAGCCAAAGCTTCATCCTCAGCGGCAATCTGCTCTTCACCAAGAATATAGGTTAAATGTTGCTTGATTTGACTCTGGGTCAGCGCTTTTAAACTGAACTGCAAACAACGCGATAACACGGTAATAGGAAGCTTTTGTGGATCGGTGGTTGCCAGCAGGAATTTTACATGCGGTGGCGGCTCTTCCAGTGTTTTGAGCAGGGCATTAAAGCTGTGTTTGGACAGCATATGCACTTCATCAATCAGGTAAACCTTGTAACGGCCGCGGCTAGGCGCATATTGGACGTTGTCGAGTAAATCGCGGGTATCTTCAACTTTAGTGCGGGATGCAGCATCAATTTCCAGTAAATCGACGAAGTATCCTTTATCGATTTCAACACAAGCGCTGCAAACGCCACAAGGGGTCGCAGTGACGCCTTGTTCGCAGTTTAGACTTTTAGCAAAAATCCGGGCGATGGTGGTTTTACCAACGCCACGGGTACCAGTAAATAGATAAGCATGATGCAAACGATTATGGTTGAGCGCATTGGTCAAGGCCGCTTTGACATGGTCCTGCCCTACCAGCTGACCAAAGTTCTGTGGCCGCCATTTTCGCGCTAACACCTGATAACTCATCTGCTTTCCTTGATTACCCACAACCGGGCCTGATCAAGACCAACAACACCTTCAGTGTTTAATGGCCAGCAAAATCAATCAGGCTATAGACATTCAACTGTAACGCTGCCAGACGTTGATCACCACCTAAATCCGGCAGATTCACGACAAATGCCGCATCGCTGACGTTGCCACCTAACCGGCGCACTAATTTAGTCGTGGCGTCAATAGTACCACCAGTCGCTAATAAGTCGTCAACTAACAATACTTTATCGCCTGGAACAATCGCATCAAGATGAATTTCGAGCGTATCTTGACCATATTCCAGCTGGTAACTTTCTGAAATACGTTCCCTCGGTAATTTACCTGGTTTGCGCACAGGCACAAAAGCCACACCCAGTGCATAGGCCAAAGGGGCACCAAAGATAAAACCACGAGATTCTGTACCTACGATCTTGGTAAACCCCTGATTGGCATAATGCAGTTTGAAATTGTCGATCACAGCAGCAAATGCCACTGGATCCTGCATCAGGCTGGTAACATCACGAAATAAAATGCCAGGTTTCGGGTAATCAGGGACTGATTTAATCACCTGCTCAAGCATGGTGGAGAACGCAGTTGTTTGACTCATAATTGTGGTCACTCTTGCTAGAAATAAACATCGATGGAACAGGGTCTGTCGACCATAGTTAGTAGTGACAAAAAAACCGCCAACCGGCGGTTTTTCTGACCAGAGTGTGGCTTAACCCAGTACTTGTATCCAGCGCAAAATTGGCACCAGGCATAACAAGCCTACGAACACGACCAGGAATAACAAAAACTGAACCAGGTTAAAAGATTCTTTAAAATTTTCATCAGCCATCAGGGAGTTCCCGCTGTTCATCAGAGTTAAAAATAAGGTCGGACATGGTAATGAATTTTATGCCACTTGAAAAGCTCGGATCACGCCTTTCTTCGCCAATTCCTGTAGGAGCTGCAATGCGCCTTCGTAGATAACCGAGTTCGTTAACTGTGGCGCTAGACTCTGTAACGTTGAAGTTAACTCCGTTAAACACTGACCAGGCTTGGTGATCAATAACTGAAGCAGACTGGCACTAAGCTGATTTAAAGCCATAAACTTAATATCGTCTTCAGGGTTGCGATATACCAATAACAAACTGGGGTCTGCAGGTGCAACAGTTGGCTGAAAGTCGATACTGATTTGACTAACCGGGAACTGATAACTGAGTAACAGCGCCATTTCGTCAACGGCAAGAGGCTGACTGCCGGCGATCTGCGCTAATGGCGCGAGCGTTTGGGTACGATGTGCAGTCGCTAAATATAATTCAATCCATTCATAGTGAGCCAACTCAAGCAGGAATGGTGGATCTTCATCGCCATGGTTCTGTTCTTGTAGCCAAGCTAAAAAGCTTTCTGCAATATCCAAAAAATAGGGACTATGCAGACGACTACTTTGAAAAAACAACCGAACTTTTTGCTGCCAATTTTCTGCAGTGTATAGACTGCAAAGCACGGGAAAGGCGCTGCTGACAAAATTCTGGACGTTATTAAAAAACAACTCTTGGTAGACTGCCATTCGCTCCGCATCAACCCCCTGTGGCGGTGGTTGATCAGGGTCTCGTATTGCGCTGGAAAATTGCCACTGTAACTGTTGGAAGTCGGCCATTCTAGAGTTCCGCCTGTAATAGCAGCTTCGAGTTTTGTCGCTGTTTTGTCGGGGCATGTTGCTGCAACGTTTTGATTTGCAATAACTCCTGCTCTAACACATTCAGTTCAGGCAGATTAAAATCGCGTTCCAGCAATGTCGGAAATTTGCCATGCTGTTGATAGGCAAATTGCAACAATTGCCACACCGGATCAATCACTGCCGCGCCATGCGTGTCAATTAACAGCGTCTCTGACGCACGATAATGACCGGCGATATGACCATAGACCACACGCTCTGTTGGCATCGCAGCGATGAATGATTTGGCATCGTAGCCATGATTGACTGAATTCACATAAACATTGTTTACATCAAGTAGCAACCCACAATCTGCTTGTTGTAGTACTTCAAGAGTAAAATCTAATTCTGACATTTCCTGCCCTGGCGCAGCATAATACGACACGTTTTCAATCACGAGCTGCTGTTCCAGGATATCCTGTACTTGTTGGATCCGATTTGCGACGTAACGCGCCGCAGCTGGAGTGAATGGAATGGGCATTAAATCGTATAAATGCCCACCGGCAGAGCAGTAACTTAAATGCTCGCTGTATAGTTTAATTTGGTGCGTTCGAAGGAATGTTTTCACTGCAGCCAGAAAATCCAGATCCAATGGATCGGGACTGCCTAGCGACAGTGACAAGCCATGGCAAACAAACTGATGCTGCTCGGTCAAAGCACGAAACTTAGAACCGAGCTTTCCGCCAAATGGCAGCCAGTTTTCCGGGGCGACTTCAAAAAAATCAATCGTGTCAGGCTTATGCTGTAAAATCGGGTCTAAAAGTTCCCGTCTCAGCCCCAGACCAACCCCACCAAAGTCCGACATGTTAGTTCATGCCACCACATTTGCCTTCGCCACATTTACCTTCGCCGCATTTGCCTTCTTTGGCTTTATCGGCTGTAGCTTTTGCTTTGTCAGCACCACATTTTGCTTCTTTCGCTTTGTCAGCAGCGGCTTTGGCTTTATCAGCACCACATTTGCCTTCACCGCATTTACCTTCTTTGGCTTTATCTGCAGTGGCTTTCGCTTTATCAGCACCACATTTTGCTTCTTTCGCCTTGTCCGCAGTCGTTTTTGCTTTATCAGCACCACAAGCTGCTTCAGCCGCAGCCAACTGGTATCCACCGCTAAGCTCAGTGGCGCTAAAAGCGTTCGCTTGAGCTACTCCAACACTACTTAAAGAACCTAAAACAAACACACCGACTGCAGTTGCGACTTTACGATTAATTGTTGTCATGAACGTATTCCTTAGCTGTTGTTGATTATTGCCAGGTTTGTCCTGGCCGCTTAGACAAGACCTACTTAGTCCCAGATAAATTTCAGCAATCAACCAATTAATTGCCAAAATTTTTCGCTCATACGAATAACCACTGCTGAGCATAAAGCATAGCGCAGTGACTTGCTATCCTCACAACCTTTGATCTGCATCAGAGCAACCTTTGCAATAACTGACCACAATCAACGCTATTCACCACCGGAAATTTGAGATCCATCATGCCACACTCTATTGCCCAACAAATCCGAGCACAAATGCTGCAAGAGATAGAGCAATTGCGCCACCAGATTTACCAGTATATTCAGCAGAACCATCTGCCGGAATTTGGAAATCTAACGCAAAAGCTGGATCAAAATCCGGTGAGTCATTGGCCGGAGTTATTGCAAAACTGGTTAACTCCGGAGCTAAAAATAAAAGTAGGCCGGCTTGAAGCATTGCAAGCCGCAATTAGTTTAATGGATATGGGTCTCTATGGATTATGCTCGGATTGTGAGCAACGAATTGAGCAGGAGTTATTAATTGCAGATCCAGCGCAGCAACGTTGTCAACATTGCGCGACCAAAATGCTTGAACACAGCATCGAACGGTGAATTGATTCCTGAGGTTTTAGAGCTACACCACTGATTAACTTCATAGAATTGTCACCATAAAAAAACCGCCCAATCAGGCGGTTTTTTATTTTCATCATCCATTTGCGGGGATTAAAACGCATATCCCCGCAAACTTCAGCTGATCTTACTTTAACTTAGAACTTGACGTTGAAAGTCATACGGTAAGTACGGCCTAACATGTCGTAATGTGATGGGAAAGTGTTACCACTGTTCCACGAAGTAGAAGAAGCTTCACCACCAACAACTGGTGCATCTTTGTTCGTCAGGTTATCAACACCAAAGTTCAGTTTCATGCTTTCGCTGATCTGGTAGCTAGCATACATATCGATGTAGCTGTAAGAGCTGATATGACGGAACGCTTCAAAAGTATCTTCAACTTCATCTGGTGAACGATCCAGGTCGCTCATGTAACGCCACATGAAACCTAAAGAGTAATCTTCGTAGTTCCAAGTCACGCGCTGGTTAGCACGTGTTTCGTGTTGCGGGTTACAGCTAGTACCGAAGTAACCGTTACAGTCAATGATTTGAGACGTTGGAGAGCTCAGAGATTCAACATCGATATAGTGGTTCATCTGACCAGAGAAATCGACTGTACCCCATTTTTCCAGGTTGAAACCAAATGAGTACTGAACTTCATAACCAGTTGTTTTCAGGTATGACAGGTTAGTCGTGTACTGCTCAACACCAGAAATATCTGAAGTTAAAGTACCACCGTCACGACGGATCAGAGCACATTGCGCTTGGTTACCCAGAACATAACAACCATCCAGAACTTCTTGTGGCGTGTTAGTACCGATGTATCCATCAACATAGATGTCGTAGTAGTCAACTGACAAGTTAACGCGTTTTACAGTTTCAAACTCTGGCGTCCATACAAAACCAAGAGTTGTAGTTTTTGCATCTTCAGCGTTTGGCAGTGCAGCTGGGTTAGAACCAGAGAACACGTTGATTTGACCAGAAACGATATCTTCTACGGCACCAACTTGCGCAGCAGTCATACCAGTTGCAATACAACGGGCACGTAAAGTTGCATCAATGTTTGCAGCGTTTTTGATAGAACATGGATCCAGTGTCGCGTTATCCAGGCCAGATGTTACCGGAGCATACAATTCACCAACGTTTGGTGCACGTGTTGCTGCGTTGTTCATCGCACGTAAGACCAACTGGTCATTGATGCGCCATGACAGACCTAATTTCCACGAACCGTTATCACCGATTGTGTTGTAGTTACCATGACGGTAGCCGAATTCCAGTTCCAACGTATCAGTCATGAAACCGTCTTCAACCAGAGACATCTTACCTTCAGTGAACAATTCGTTCACTTGGAAAGTACCGCCGACAGGAAGTTGGTTACCACCAGCGCCACCTAAACAGCTAGCAGGTGCTAATTTCCAACATTCGTCTGGGTTAGAGAATGCTTCTTCTTGACGCCACTCGTAACCGAAGCTCATAGACAGTGGAGAATCTGCCCATGGCGATACGATTGAATCAAATGGACCGTTGATTGAACCAGAAATTACACGTTGTTGGTATTCAGTTTGAATGAAGGCTGTTGCACGTGCGTACTGCGCCATTTCTTCAGTGATAGTACCGAAACCGCCAAACAGGTTAATTGGCACACAGCTGCTGTCGCCGTTATTACATGTGGTTTTGTTAGTTGCATCAAGTTGGTTTGCGATGTTAGCAATGTTGCTGTAACCAGCACTAACGTCGATACGCTTGGTTTGACCATGTTGTGCAGAAACTTCATACGCCCAAGTGTCATTCAGGAAACCTTCAACACCGGTCACAAACTGGAACTGATCTGAGTCATAACCAGTAGAACGTGGACCTAACTCAGCAGTACGACGACGGATTTGCAGACGTAAGTAGTCAGCAGAGTCAACAACGCCGTTGTTGTTCACGTCACGCCAGTTCGTAGCGTTCATGTTCGCAATGGCTTTGTTAGCACCATTCACTAAGAAACCACGTGCTTGATCGTTTAAAAACGGGTTAGCAACAGGGATCCAGAAGTAAGTACCAAAAATACCTGATGGTGCTACTTGCGTGTCTACAGAAGTAGTCACGTAGTTCACGTTTGCGAAAACTGTATGTTCGTCGTTCAGATTGTAACGAGCTAACGCAGTCGCGCTGTAACGCTTGGCAGGCGTTTGGTAGTAGTTGTAAGGGTTAAAGTTGAAAACCGAACAGTTTGAACCGATGTTACCGCCATCACGGAACTGACCGCCAACACTTGGTACGCCAAACAATGCAATACGCGTTGGAATAGTCGTCGTAGAACCGCCTGCTTCAACAGCATTTGGACCACCACAAGTTGGATCTGCTGGTGGTGTTGGAGCGATACCATCTAAGAAGTTTGAGTAGTTTGCACCGCTTGCTGTGTCGATACCCAGGTTACCCAGAGCACGTTGACCTAACAACAGTGGGTCACGGTTCAACCAGCCGATTGACATCACGGCATTACCTTTATCGTCATCAAAATTACCGCCTAAAGTCAGGCTGGCATTTTGTGTAAAGGCATCGGCTTCGGCAGTACGTGAGTGACCAGTTTCAAACTCAACGCCTTCGAAGTCATTTTTTAATACAACGTTCATCGCGCCAGAAATCGCGTCTGAACCGTAAACTGCTGATGCACCACCGGTAACCAAGTCGATACGGTCAATCAGTGCTGTTGGGATAGAAGAAGTATCTACGTGGCCAGAAGTGTTAAACGGAACCATCCGCTTGCCGTTCATCAATACTAAGTTACGGTTACGACCTAAACCGCGTAAGTTGATTGACGCTGCGCCACCTGAACCGTTGTTTACGTTTGAACCGTCACCTGGCAGAGCAGATGGCAAGTTACGAATGATACGTTCAACTTCAGGTTGTTGTTGTTGCTTGATTTCGATCTCGCCAATTGTTGAAATTGGGCTGGTCGACATTGCGTTTGCACTACGGATCCGGCTACCGGTAACCTGGATTTTTTCGACTGTTTTATCAGCGGCTGCTTCTTCCTGGGCCATTACACCCTGAGAAATGAACAGAGGTGATGCCACCCCTAATACCAGCGCGATTTTTACTGATCTTGAAAGTTTATTCGCTGTGAACATGTTTTATTCTCCCTGGACCACTGTGCAGTGATTCTATTTTTTAGCCTGAATCTCGAACCTTCAGGCGAACTGTTACGGAACGCTTCCGTGAACCAACGTCGATAATAAACGTATTTTTTTTCAAAGGTCAACAAATTTGAGGGAACAAAATCTTTAATTTGTTGTCGCGTGGGAGGCCGCGCTGTAAATAGTTCCGTCCAGGAAGCTTAAATGCTAATTGTTTGTAAAAGGTCCAGCTTTTGCAGAATAAATGTGAGTTTTTATCGTCTTTTTCTGAACTGCTTTCGTCGGAGTTTGCGTGATGCACAACGACTGTTTACAATGACATACCTGTAAATTTATACAAGTGTTCCTATGCTTAGTGCTGGACAAAAAGCCGAAATCAAAGCCATTCATCAACAGATTAAAATCAGTTTAGTCGGTTATCAGCCACGCCCTGCGCAAAATAAGCTGGTTGCTGAAATGGCGAATATCATTGCCGGCTCTTACCATAGTTACGATCGTATCGGCTTGATCGAAGCTGGCACTGGCACGGGTAAATCATTAGCCTATTTGCTGGCAGCAATTCCTTTAGCACTGAACAAGAAAAAAACACTCGTGATAGCGACTGCAACAGTCGCTTTACAAGAACAGCTTGTCTTTAAAGACCTGCCGTTTTTTCAAACACAAAGTAAATTACCCTTTGAATTTACGCTGATTAAAGGTCGCCAACGTTATGCCTGTATCCAGCGGCTGCGGGACCAATTGTTACAACCTGATTTACTGCCGCAGTGGCAGGCGAGTGATCCGGCGCAGCTGGCAAAACTCGTCGCTGCGTGGGAAGATCGCAGCTGGCTTGGTGATCGGGATTCAATGCCATCGCCGCTGACCGATCAAGCCTGGGCGGGTATTCAGGCTGATGCCTACCATTGCCATAAACAACATCCGGCCCATCGTCAGTGCCCTTTTCACTTAGCTCGCGCAGAAATAGATACTAGTCAGGTGTTGGTGGTCAACCATGCTTTGTTGTTAGCCGACTTAGCCTCAGGCAACAGTATTCTGCCTAAGCCAGAGGACTGCATTTACGTCATTGATGAAGCGCATCATTTGGCGGATTGCGGCCGGGACTTCTTTGCAGCCGACACCCAACTCAATATTGACTGTACCTATTGGCAACAACAGATAGATCAATTGTATAAAAGTTTACAAAATCAGCTGACCCATGTTGGCGCTATTCGCGAAACTCTAAAACTGGTGGAATTATCTCAGGATTTTTTTAGTTTGCTCAAACCAATGCAGCAGACTATTAACAAACAAAATCAATGGTTCGTTCAATCACCACACCATCGATTTGTAGACGCGGTGTTACCAGAATTGTTTCAGCGACAAGCTGACACTTTGGCCGAACAAAGCGGTAAGTTAATGTCTTGTATTGAGAAGTTGTTTCAACAATTGCTGGAACTAGCAGGCGAAGGAAAAATACGCAGTAAAGTTCTACTACCGCTACAGCATGAATTGTCGGTGCTCGAGCAGAAATTTTCTGGGCAGCATCAACTTTGGCAACTCTGGTCAGTACCACAGGAAAAATACGTCAGTCAGGCGCGTTGGCTTAGCCAACACGACCAACAAATTCGTGGCCATGCCTGCCCACTATCGGTCAGTTTTCAACTGGACGAGTTACTATTTTCGCAAGCCCATGCGGTGTTGCTGTGCTCAGCGACATTAACCTCATTAAATTCTTTTGATTATATCAAGCGTGAACTCGGCTTATTGGACCATCCTGGTTTGCAGACTTTGCAGGTCAGTTCACCTTTTGCTTACGCTGAACGTGGTTTAATCCACATTCCAAAACTGAACTCTGAGCCAAGCTCGGATCTATTTACCACCGAGCTTATCGCTGTGTTACCCACTTATCTGGATAAAAACGTTGGAAATCTGGTGTTATTTGCCAGCTACTGGCAGATGGAGCAAGTTGCAAAAGCCCTCCGCTTACAAGGGTTTACACTTTTGGTCCAAGGTGAAGCTGGTAGACAATCGCTGTTGGACCTACACAAAATGAAAATTGAAGGTGGCAGCGGCAGCATCTTGTTTGGTACGCAAAGCTTTTCCGAAGGCCTGGATTTACCCGGTGCGTTATTAACAAATTTGATCATCACCAAACTGCCTTTTGCAGTGCCGACTTCAC
Organism: Gammaproteobacteria bacterium; assembly: GCA_018820995.1. Classification (GTDB taxonomy): domain Bacteria; phylum Pseudomonadota; class Gammaproteobacteria; order Enterobacterales; family Alteromonadaceae; genus Pararheinheimera. Next base: position 15,080 of record JAHJNE010000252.1, read on the forward strand.
CGTTTGAAGAAGCAATGGCAGAAGCCGTGACCAAACGTGGTGGTAACCCATTTTTACAGCTCACGGTGCCAACAGCTGCAAGGAAACTGGTACAAGCCTGTGGTAGACTGCTGCGGCAGGAACAGGATCAAGGCAAAATTGTCATCCTCGACCGGCGTTTAGTCACTAAGTCGTATGGCAGTGCCATGCTTAAAGCTCTACCGCCCTTTCGGCAACAAATTGACGGATAATCATGGAACTCGCGCTTGAACCCAGCTTATGGCTGGCGCTTTGTCTGGTCGCTTTTATGGCAGGGTTTATTGATGCTATTGCCGGCGGCGGTGGTTTATTAACCGTACCCGCCTTGCTCACAGCAGGTCTACCACCGCACCTGGTGCTCGGTACCAACAAACTCGCAGCAACCTTTGGCTCACTGACCGCTTCCGTCACCTATTATCGCAAAAAATTATTTGACCCTATTTTCTGGCGCCATGCCTTGCTCGCCACTGCCATTGGCGCTTGTCTTGGGGTATTGGTGGTTGATCAAATTAGTAAACAAACTCTGGAGAAGGTATTGCCGGTCTTGATCCTGATTGCCGCTATTTATAGCTTGTTTGCTAAAGTGCAGCCTGACGATCAACTGATGTTGCCGGTTGAAAATCGTAAAAACCGTTGGACCCAAAGATTTCAGGGCTTGACGCTAGGCTTTTATGACGGTATTGCCGGGCCAGGCACGGGCTCATTCTGGATGGTCTCCACCATGGCGCTTTATAAGATTAACCTGCTGCTGACCAGCGGTGTATCCCGTTCCATGAATTTCATCAGTAATGGTTTTGCTCTCGTCACATTTGCCTTTTTGGGGCATATTCATTATCAGTTAGGCATTGCTATGGGTTTATGTCTGATGGTTGGTTCGTACCTTGGTGCTCATACCGCCATTCGTTTTGGTAGTAAGTTGATCAAACCACTATTTATAGTGATGGTGATGGCGATTGCGCTACGGCTTATTTGGCAAACCTGGTTTTCTACATGAGTAGCCCACTTTTATTATCAAATTGGCAGAGCCTGGCTGCGCAACTAGAGCAGCAGTTGCTTTCGCTCGCCAGTCAAGCCAGCACCATTGATCAGCAGGCACCTGCCTGGCAGCGCCGGGACTGGTTTGACTCTACGTTATTTCAATGCCATTCACCGCAACTGTTGGATTATGTACAAGAAGCGATGCAACTGCTGCAACGTCTTCAGCAACCTATTCGTGGCAGCGGCGAGTTGTTGATCATTCAACAACAAAACCAACAACGACTGGCCGAAAAACTATCAGCACAAATGCAGGCACTTGGCCGCGCTATTGCTTGTTTGGATGTTCGAAAACGCGAAAAAAGTAAATGGCGTCCATCTAAAACTGCAGCACAAACACCTACGACACCGCAACGGCAACGTGCTGGGCAATTGCTGGCTGAGCTGGGAGGAACACATCAGGCGTTGTATCAAAAACTCAGCGAGACCCATGAATTTGAACGCCGTTTATTGGATTTAATCAACGAAGCGGCGCAACAACAACAGGATCCGGCCCGGCAACTGGCATTACATGCCCGACTCGGCCGTTGTCGTAAAGCCATCAGCCAGCTAGAAGCCGAAATTCA
>JAHJNE010000253.1 GCA_018820995.1 Gammaproteobacteria bacterium
GAGGTATCACAACGTGGCCGACCTTCGCCGATGGCGTGATAATCACCATAAAAATCGTGGAAAGCAGCATGCGGCAACCAGGCTTCATCAAAGTGCAACGTTTCGATTTCGCCATCCAGCAAGGACTTAATCTCTTCAACGTTATATAAAATACCGTCGTAAGTGGATTGAGTAATGGTCAGTACCCGCGGTTTCACATTTGGGTTTTTCGCCAGCACTTCACGGATAAATGGGTTGGCTTCCATTTTTTTGCGGATGGTCGAAGGTTCAAATTCGCTACGCGGAATAGGGCCAATAATGCCGTAATGGTTGCGGGTTGGCATTAAGAACACAGGTAGCGCACCGGTCATCATAATGGCGTGTAAAATCGATTTATGGCAGTTACGGTCAACCACCACGATGTCGTTTGGCGCCACAGTGCTGTGCCAGACAATTTTGTTGGACGTTGAAGTGCCGTTGGTGACAAAAAACAGGTGGTCGGCGTTAAAAATCCGGGCAGCATTGCGCTCAGAAGCGGCGACGGGGCCAGTGTGATCGAGCAGCTGACCTAATTCGTCCACCGCGTTACAGACATCAGCCCGCAACATGTTTTCACCAAAAAATTGGTGGAACATCCGGCCTACTGGCGATTTTAAAAACGCCACGCCACCGGAGTGCCCCGGGCAATGCCAGGAATAAGAACCATCTTGCGCATAATGCGTCAGCGCGCGGAAAAATGGCGGGGCTAACGAATCTAAATAGCTTTTCGCTTCCCGGATAATATGGCGCGCCACAAATTCCGGCGTATCTTCGTGCATGTGAATAAAACCATGCAGTTCGCGCAATATGTCGTTTGGAATGTGGCGGGCGGTACGGGTTTCACCGTATAGGTAAATTGGGATATCCGGGTTACGACGGCGGATTTGTTCAACAAAACTGCGCAGTTGTGCCAATACAGAGATACTTTCTTCTTTGCTGCCGCTGCCAAATTCTTCATCGTCAATCGACATAATAAAACCGGCAGCGCGGCTTTGTTGTTGCGCGAACGAGGTTAAATCGCCATAACTGGTGTAACCAACTACATCCATGCCAGCCTTTTCAATGGCAGAGGCCAGCTCGCGGATGCCGGAGCCGCTGGTATTTTCTGAGCGGAAGTCTTCGTCAATAATGACCAGGGGAAAGTAAAAACGCATTTTGGCTCCTTAGTTTGCACACGTGTAAGTGGCAAAGCGGACGACAACAGACGCACGTGGTCATCAAAAGACCAATAGCCAGGCTGCATTGCTATGCAGTCCGGCAGCTCAGTCTGGCCACGATTTTGTCGATGAATAGCCCCCAGAAATAATGGGGAAGAAAACCTATACACCATACCTGAAATCTCAGTTTTTTGCAGTGAAATTCTGTGCAATGCCTTAAAAAGGAGTGCGGTGAAGCGGTAAATTTATCTAAAAAGTATCACCTTAAAAGATCCCGCTGGATTGAATTGGCCAGTAAAATAGATATGTCAAAATCATGACTTTACATGCAAGCTATATCCTCCAAACTGAATGGTGAGCGTTCATTGGTGATGGTCATGATCAATTGAGGCCATACAGCAGCCGTTGTAGCACCGCGATCGACCGAGTTTTAGTGACGGCTTGTCACATTATTACCGCGACTATTCGCAACTATTCGCAACTACTCGCAAATACTCGCAACAAGCGTTCGATAAGTTGTCGGTATGTGCGCGACGATTGCAGTGCGCGGCGATTGTCAGTCAAACCGGTTCAATAGGAAAAATATGCAGACAATCTTAGGGGCCAATGGCCAAATCGCCACTGAACTGGCACTTGAGCTTTGCCGCAACTACACCACGAATATTCGGTTAGTCAGCAGAAACCCGCAGCGGGTGAATGATAGCGATAGCCTATATCCGGCAGATTTACTCGATAAGCAGCAAACCGAAGACGCAGTCAAAGGCAGTGACATCGTCTATTTCACCCCAGGCATGCCGCCAGATACGCAAATGTGGCAGCAACGATTCCCGCTAATGCTGGAAAATGCACTTGCTGCTTGCATTAAATATCAGGCGAAATTTGTTTATTTCGATAACACTTATATGTATCCACAGGATGCGCGGGTACTGACCGAACACTCCATTTTTGCGCCAGTAGGACCCAAGGGCGAGGTGCGGGCGGCCATGGCTAAGCGGGTGCTGGATGAAATGATGCGCCAACAAATTCCGGTGGTGATTTGCCGGGCGCCGGAGTTTTATGGGGCCGGCAAAACCCAAAGTATTACCAATACCCTGATCATTGATGCCTTAAAACAACATAAAACCGCTAAAGTGCCGCTGCGGGCAGATACTTTAAGAACCTTAATCTGGACCCCGGACGCCAGCAAAGCGATGGCGCTGATTGGCAATACGCCGGACGCTTTTGGAACTAGCTGGCACTTACCCTGTGACGATCAGCGGCTGACCTATCAACAGTTCATTCAAGTGGCCAGTAAAGAACTGGCTACTGCGTGCAATTATCGGATCCTGAACAAATTCACTTTTACCATGTTGGGGCTGGTGGTGAAGAATGTACGTGAAATTAAAGAGTTACTTCCCAGATATCTGCAAGACAATCTATTTGACTCGTCGGCCTTTAAACGCCGTTTCCCGACATTTAACATCACGACTTATGCTGAGGGACTCAGGCGTATCGGCAAAGAACACGCGCTTAAAAACCAGAAGCTTTGACTCGTACTTATAATGCGAAGGGTACAAAATGAACGGACGGCCGCCCTTTGTGCTAGAGAAGACCTGATGGTGATGTAAAAGCACCCTGCAGGCTTGTAATTTAGCACAACGTCACCATATATCCGGCGTTGCGTTTTAGTATGATGTTACCCGTAATCAGCGTTGCAAATTTTGACTCTGAAACGTCGTTAAATCTTAGTAAGCGTCGTTACACTGAAGCGCTATTAAACTTAAGCGGCATCACACTACGCCTGCAGCTGCTGCTGTGACTACCACTAATCTTGGAAATAATGATGATCCATCCCAAATATCAGTCCGTTGTATTCGCATTTTTTATGGCGTTATTGATGTCATGCCTGATGTCATTGGTCATCACAGTGCACAACATTGGCTTGGTACCAAACATTTTATACATTTGGCTTGATGCCTGGGCTTTTGCTTTTGTCGTGGCATTTCCTGCGGTGATGCTTGTTGCACCTGTGGTGCGCAAGTTAGTGGTGAAGCTGATCCGCCAAGCCTAACCTGCAGCACCATCGTCACGCGCCCACGATGTCCGTTGGCTGTCTCGCTGGCCGTTACAATCGTCGTCCCTGGATCACATCGACCAGAAACAAGACAATTGCCACCACCAATAGAATATGCAACAAGTTGCCTATCGCCAGTGGTGAAACAAAACCAAGCACCCATAAAATTAATAAAATTATCGCAATTGTTTTTAGCATCAATTATCAGCAGTCGGTGAACAGACGTGAATCATGTGACAAGATCATCGGCCATGTCTGTACGCTAAAGCACATAACGCAGCCGAGTTTTTTCATAACATCCGGTTAAATAGCACAAGTGGCCATTTTTTATTTGCTGGCATTTTTTGCAGCAGGCTTTGCATTCCCATTCCGTTGCAACACTAAAGAACCTAATGCCGGAATACTGACACTGAGTGTTGCTGCAGCGGCATCGATAGCCAAGGTTTGCTGACTAAACAAATCAACAAAAGGCTCTGGGTCCTGTCTTAACTGCCAGGCATCAACCAATTGTGCGGGCAATTGCAACTGAAAACTGACAGCTTCGTCGCTGAAATTGCTCACTACCAATAGCTGTTGTTTATCGTCCCAGCGGGCAAAACTCAATTGTTGTTCGCTATAACCAGGGCTTGTCAGATTCAAAGCATGTAAAGATAAAAACTCGCCATTTAATGCGCTTGCCTGACTGCTAAAGTGCAACAACTGCTGGTAAAACTGTCGCAAAGTTTGTTGTTCTGCCGTTAAACCACCGCCATCATATTTGCCGCCATTGAGCCAACCTTGATGGGCGGGCACCCCGACATAATCAAAAATACTGGTGCGGCTTGGTTTGCCAAAACCAGCATCTAAAGCACCGGCTTCGCCGACTTCCTGACCGAAATATAATAAAGTAGGGGCTTTGCCAATCAGAGTCGATACCACCATCGCCGGTTTACCTTTTTCAGCCGAGCCCGCAAATTCCGGGCTGGCGATCCGCTGCTCATCGTGGTTTTCTAAAAACTTCAGCATATGCTGGTCGATATCAGTGACTTCTGTTTGTTTTGCTAACACCTCAGTGCCGGTTCCTTTGCCTTGCATCAACAGTTTTAAACTGTCGTAAAAGCCCACTTTGTCATACAGATAATCCATTTTTCCAAGCTGTACATAATCTCGATACAACTGTGGCTGATAGACTTCTGCCAACAACAGCGCTTCGGGGTTTTGCAATTTGATGCTGCTGTTTAAATAGCTCCAAAATTCAACTGGCACCATTTCTGCCATATCAAAGCGAAAACCATCAACACCGAATGCCAGCCAGTAGTGGGTGATATCGCGAAATTTTATCCAGGAATTGGGTACGTCTTTGCCTTGCCAGAATGCTGCATGGGCAGCATAGTCTCGAGTGGCATACTCAGCAGGCAAGCGGTCGAAGTCATAACTGCCATCAGGTTTCACGCCATAGTTTATTTTCACTGTTTCATACCAGTCATTAAAATCTGGTTTGGCAGCACGCGCGCCGTTGCCGGTCCATTTTGCTGGCATTTCGGCAAATTTGCCGTCTTTTAGTGGATGAACTTCGTTGCCAAGTGGCGAATATTCAGCCGGAATATCCGGTAATTCAAAGGCTTGGCCTGGCACATAATAGAAGTTGTTGTGTTTGGCGTATTCCACTTTGACATCATCGTCAGCGCCAAAGTCGCGCACGCCCGTTGGTTTGCCGAGCGATTGGTAATGTCTGGCGACATGATTGGGCACAATATCAATCACCACTTTAATGCCATGTTGGTGGGCGCGGGCGATCAAGGCTTGAAATTCTGCTAACCGTTTGGCCGGATCGACCGCGAGATCAGGGTTCACGCTGTAATAGTCTTTGACCGCATATGGCGAACCGGCGCGGCCTTTGATGACATCCGGATCGTCTTGGCTGATGCCAAAGGCTGAGTAGTCTGCCACCAGCGCATGGTGAGGGACGCCGGTCAGCCATAAATGCGACACGCCCATGTCTTTTAAGGCTACGAGCGCGGCATCGTTGATATCGTTAAATTTACCCACACCGTTTTGGGCGGCAGTGCCCCAGCGAATATTTGTTGGGTTGGTATTGCCAAAAAGTCTGGCAAATGCTTGATAAATGACAATTTTCCCCTGCTGCTGTTGCAGCGTAACCAGCTCTGGTACCGGTTTTGCAGAGGCGGGGGCGATTGTTGTTGGTTTACAGGCCATTAGCGCAGCGATTATCGAAGAAGTAATAGTTAACGTGATGAATTTGTTCATTTATTATCATCTTATTTGGGGCATATGGCAGGATGCTAACATAAAGTCTGTACGGCCTTGGTGTGCATACGAATGTAGCAAGCGGCTGCTTAGCTGCGGAAATATTGGTCAATAGCATAAATTTGTTGCAGTAATTCAGGGTTCGCCGGTTGTTCTGGATCTGAAAAACTGACGTCATGTTCGTTGCTGAGAATCAACACGGCCTGCTGATGGCAAAAATACAGATGGTGACCAAAAAAACTGACGGTCGCGGTTATATCATTCAAGCGATACCCCAGACCATAAGGCGTATCGGTCATGCGGCCAAAATGTTCCGTTTTAGCAAATACGCTAAGCAACATCTGAGGCGAAGGCAGGGCAGTCATAATCCATTGATACTTGCGCGAAGTGATGGTCATAGTATGACCCGAACGGCTGAAACGTCCAGCCTCAGCATTCTGCGATCAAAGGTTGCGGCGCTTAGGCGCTGTGGTTATAGTCGGGAAAAAGGAGACGTTATGCCGTTGAACCATCGAACTAAGGACCAATTCTTGCGCAGTCCTCATTTACTCAAACCGCAACTACTCAGATCTCATTTACTCAAGCCGTTATTTTTCAGCACGATGATCGCCTGTGGTTTGTTGCTGAATCCGGCAGTTGCGGCAGAGCCAGCACAGCTGCAGTTTTTTCATCATCTCAAAGCCTATTGTGGTCAGGCCTTTGCCGGGACGCTGAGTAAAAGTGAGGCCAGCGATCAAGATATGCTAGGTAAAAGCCTTGTGATGCATGACCGGGAGTACAATGACACAGTATTAAAAGTGCCGTTTCATGTCGGTGATGACCACTCCAGAACCTGGGTGATTAGCCAAACGACCACTGGACTGCGCTTAAAACATGATCACCGTCATCAGGATGGCTCGGCAGATGTGGTGACGCAATACGGCGGGGATAC
>JAHJNE010000023.1 GCA_018820995.1 Gammaproteobacteria bacterium
CAGTTGCTCTGGCGTCACACCCCAACGCAGCTGAATGATTTGTGCCTGGCCGCCAATCGGGTTGGCGCTGCCATGCAATAATTGCGCAGTGGTGGTACCGCCAGCTAAACCACGGTAAAGATTGATATCTTCCGGGTTTAACACGTCACCAATCCGAACTTCAGACGTCACCGCATCAGTGCCTTCGTTAACGCCAGCTTCAATCGCAATATGTGAGTGTTCGTCAATAATACCGGCGGTCAGGTGCATACCGGTTGCATCAATCACCTGGTAGCCAGACGGAGTTGATAAGTTCTTGCCTATTTTGCTGAATTTACCATCTTTAATAATCACGTCGGTATTTTCAAGCTTGCCGGCTTTATCGGAGGTCCAGACGGTGGCGTTTTTGATGTGAGCATTTTGACGCACTTGCGCCTGCTGCGTACCAAAAGCACGGTTTGGAAAGGTCAACATAGAAACCAGTTGGGTATCCACGGCTTTATCTTTTTTGTCGTCAGCTTTGGCGGTCGTTGCTTGTTTGCTCAACAACACTTTTTGCGACTGACCACTTGGTAACAACCATTCGCCCTTGAGCAAATTGCCATCCAGTACGCCCTGGAACTGCAGCACACCGCTGCCAGCTTCTGCGGCAGCTAAATCCACAGTAAACTGCAGTTGTTGCTGTTTTTGCTGAACATTTTTAAGCTCGCTTTGTTTGTCAGCTTGCTTCAGCTTGCCTGATAGCTTGTCACCCAACCCGGTAAGTTCCAGCGACAATGACTTTCCAGCTAGCTCAACCGCATAAGTCCCTGCAAATTCAACCGGTTGTAACGGTTTAAATTGCTGTTCCTGGCCACGCGCCCAAGTCGCGACGATTTCGCCGTCAGTGAATAAATCACCTTTAGATATAACCAAATCGGCCTGATAACCGACAGCAATTTTACCTAGTTGTTGCGGTAAACCAACCAATTGTGCGGGCACAGTCGTCAGTGCTGCTAACGCCTGATCTGCGGTTAAGCCATGTTTCATCGCAGTACGCAGGTTTGGCCAGAATTGGTCTTTTTTCTCCAGCGCATGGGTGGTCAGCGCAAACGGCACACCCGCTTTTGCCATCACTGCAAGGTTCGCTGGCGCGCGTTCCCAGTGCCGTAAATCCGCCAGACTGACATCCAACTGGTCATCAATATTGGCCACTGCAGGCGCTGCTGGATAAGCCACCGGCACAATCACAGTACGACCGGTTTTTTTAATGTCGTCAATGCGGCTGTACTCGTAACCAGAACCCAGCATCACGGCATTCTTTAAGTTAAATTCTTTTAGTAAGCTATCCACGCGTAACAAAGCGCGATCATCTTCTGTTTCAAACACCAGACCGCTTTGGTCGAGATTGGTCAGAGCGGCGAGTGCCGCATTAAATTCGACCGGTTGATGGGTTTGCAGTTGATCCTGTTTGCCATAGGCATCGCGGTACCAGTTGGCATCCGACAATGTTTGGCGGATCAGCGCAATGCTGCCCATTAACGACGAAGGATAGCTTTGTTTGGACGTGCCTTTACCAAAGGCCATAAATTGTGGGCCATTGGCTTTCAGGACCAATTCACCTGGTAAACCTGTTGCAAGAGAAGCAACAAAAGACTGCCCGCGGAAAATACCATCCAGCTTGGCAGATTGAACGGCGGTAAAGCCTTGCTGCAGATAAGCTTTTGCATCATCTGCGACCGGAACAAAGGTATTCACCCATTGCTGCTGCGCATGAATCGCGCCGTTGCTGGCGTTGCCACCTTTACGATCATTTTGGTAAACCGGTTTGCGACCAAAGGCAAATCCGTTTCCTTCTGCCGCCTTTTCGACACCATAAACACTATAGGCATCAATAAAACCGGCATAAATGTGATAGCCACGGGCATCAATCTGACGATATCCGGCTGGCACGGAGCTGCTACCGACGGCACTAATTTTACCGTCGACCACTAATACGGTGGCATTCTCAATTTTTTTACCGGGCTCGGTGTGCACAGTAGCGTGAGTAAATGCTAATAAATTCGGTGTTTTGTCGCGGATGCCATAAACCGTACTGGTTTGATCGGCGATAGCCGGAGCTATCGAGCATACGATAGCTGCGCTTAGCAACGATAAGCGAAATGGGGTCATGTTGAGTTCCTGGTTTTTTTCTGGTGTTTTTTATTTATTGCCGTTGTTTTTGACGGTGCAGCGCTGCTGCCGGTAACTAGGAACCATTGACAAAAATAACTCTAAGTCACGACCCTTGATCACAATGCGCACTACGGCACCTTCATTCACTTTGGCTATATTTTGCTGGCAAAGGAAAACCTGCTGACAGCCTAATTAAATCGTCTCAAAATTCAGCCGGGCTAATTCTTGCTCTGCCAAAGGCATACTGAAGTAATAACCCTGAACCAGGTAGCAAGCGTTATCTCGCAGGAAATCGACTTGTTCAACCGTTTCCACCCCTTCAGCAACCACACGTAAATCCATTTTCTGTGCCATCGCAATAATGGCAGCAGTAATGTCCATGTCGTTTTTATCGTCAGGGATATCTTTGACAAATGAACGGTCGATCTTCAGCTCGTCTACCGGGAATCGCTTTAAATAACTCAGCGACGAATAGCCTGTACCAAAGTCGTCGATAGATAAAGCCAATCCGAGCCGCTTTAACTCATTTAACTGGACAATAGCCGCATCGATGTCGCCCATCAGCATACTTTCAGTAATTTCAAAGATTAAATGTGCCGGAGATGCCCCCGTTCGTTTCACAATGCGTTCGACCAACGCCGGTAAATCCTGATCAGTAAACTGCCGTGCCGATAAATTAATCGACACCGTGATCAGATGCCCGCGCGCATGCTGTCGCGTTAAGAATCGACAGGCTTCCCAGATAATCCATTCACCTATTTGAACAATCAATCCTGTGGACTCAGCCACCGGAATAAACCGCAGCGGCGGCACCATGGTATTGTCTGGTCGCAGCCAGCGCAGCAAGGTTTCATAACCAATAATTTTTTCAGTGCGGATATCAATTTTTGGTTGGTAGTACAGCATAAACTGCTGCTCTCGAATGGCTTCACGCAGCTGGTTTTCTATTTGCAGCCGCTCGTTCGCTGCATCGTTTAAATCCTGGCTGAAGAAGTGGAAGGTGTTTTTGCCGCGGGCTTTTGCTTCATACATTGCCAGATCAGCATGTTTGAGTAGTAACTCTTCTTCATCGGCATCTTCCGGCGCAATGGTGATACCGATACTGGCACTGATCGACACATCATGACCGGCAAGTTTGACAGGTAAAGCAAAGGCTTGCTGCAAGTTTGTGGCAATCGAAGCCGCTTGTTTGCGATCCGAAATGCCACTTAAAATAACTGCGAACTCATCGCCACCAAGACGGGCAATGGTGTCTTCTTCACGCAAACGGCTAATCAATCGACGGGCAACTTCTTTTAATAATTCGTCACCGGCGTCGTGACCGAGGGTATCGTTAATCCGTTTAAACTCGTCCAGGTCAAAATATAACAAAGCGAAATGGTAATAACCGCGACTCGACATCGCGATCGCTTTACGCAGTTGATCACGGAAATAACTCCGATTCGCCAGACCCGTCAATACATCGTAATAGGCCAGTTGTTCCATTTTGCGCTGACTTTCTTTGATAAAAGAAATGTCCTGCATCGCACAAACGTAGTTGCCTACATCGCCTTTATCGTCACGGATCGGAGCAATCGCCAAGCTCGCCCAAAACTGTTTGTTGCCTTGTTGCAACAACATATCGCCACGCCAATGTTGGCGTTCTTGCAGACTTTGTAAAATATCTGCACCGACAAAACGCATTTCCTGCGCGAATAGCACATGAAGCGGCTGGCCGATCACTGCGGTTGCCGTTGCATCAATCATTTCCAGCAAAAACGGATTCACATATTCAATGACAAGTTGATGATCGGTAATCACGATCCCTGAGCTTGAAAACGCCACCGCTTTACTCAGTTTGCGGGTCGCCCGTTCGGCTTCTTCTTTTTCCAGAATACGGGTGTTCAGACCAGAAATGAGCTGATGAATTTCATCTGACATTCGAAGGAAAGCACGATTGAGCAAGCCAATTTCATCAGGCCGTTGATCCAGCTCTAACGCCGACGTTTCACCATAAGACATGCGCTGTACGGCGCCTGCCAACCGGGTCAGACGTTTTAGTACAAATTTATATATAAAAAACTGCAGCGCCAGCGCAACAATTAAAGCCACCATCAAAAACAGGAGCACGACGTTGTCACGGTATTCGTCCAGGCTTTTAATGACGTTATCTTTGCGGTGATACAAGGCGACAAACCAATTGAGACGCTCTATTTTAGCGGCCGATGCAATATAGTCGGGGAGCATTTGACTGCTGTTTTGTTGTTTCGCCGGGGCGTTAACGACCTTCTTAATGAACTCTGCCAGCTGCGGATTTGAAGATGGCACCCCAACCGCCAGCTGATTCATGACCGGATTACCAATGGCATGTTGTAATGTGTTCTGACTGTCGTGTAACAAGTTCCCCTGACTATCAAACAACATGGCTTCACGGCCAGCTTCCCACTGCGATATTTGCCCTAAATTGCTGAAAATTTCGTCCAGAATTACATCAGTGCCAGTGACGCCAATAAATTCATCGTCGATATAAACCGGGATCACCAAACTGGTCATCCATTTTTGCCAGATGCCGTCAAAATAGAGCGGCGTCCAACGGGGCAACCGCGCCGGATTGTTTTGTGGTGTCGCTATGGCAAAAAAAACATCGGCGCTGACCTGATGATCAACCGGCACCTCAAGTGCCCAATCCGAAGGTGAAATTCGGATAAAACCCTCTTTAGAAATAAAATAAAAATTGAAAAAATCTTCCAGTAAGATCGGGGCTAATTGCTGCCACAGCAATTCGGTTTGTTCAAAATATGGATGCTTTTTTGCGACAAAATTACTATGTTTCTGAAAGGCTGCGGATAAATCATCTTTACTGCGGATACTGCCATCGGCAAATTTTTCAAGCTTCAGCGGAGGTAATGTTGATTTTTGGTTTAGAAAACGACTCACCACCTGATTCGCACTGATGGCCTTTTTTTCTTTTTCCCAAAATTCACTATCTAGCTGCTTTGCATATCGATTGGTCGTTTGCAACAGCGCCTGACGCTCTTGTTCAATCAATACATCCTGCTGCAATGCGAGCATCGCAAAAGCAATGATAGTGCTGGCGACAACCGTCAACAAAAACACCAAAGCAGAGAACTTGATGCTGAGTGAATTGAGACCTGTGGTTTGGTAAATTGCTTCCTTCACTCGCTACGCCTGATAGTTGACTATCTTGTGATCGGTTAAATTAGTAAAGTATGGCAGGCTGCAGTGTTGAAACAACCAAGACTATACCAAAGCGCTGAAAAGCTTTAACATTATTGCATGCTATTCAAACAAATGAGAATCTGCGAATGAAAAAACTATTAATCACTTCAGCAATGCTGCTTAGTTTCAGTCAACCTTTGTTCGCCGGTAGCGCGTTTACCGATGGCGAAGACGCAATTGAATACCGTAAAGCCAGCTTTCAGTTAATCCGTCATAATATGATGGATTTAGGCGACATGGTCCGTGGCAAAGTACCCTATGACGCCGCGCGTGTTCAAAAACGAGCGAATGCTTTAGCTGCGGTCACCACCTTACCTTGGGAAGCGTTTACAGTACCAGGTGCTGATAAAGCATCTGGTGATGCCAAGGCAGAGATTTGGGCGAATC
>JAHJNE010000254.1 GCA_018820995.1 Gammaproteobacteria bacterium
CGCCATCAAGTGGCAGCACCCGCCCTGTGACCGAGCGGCTTTGCAGCAAATATAAAATCGTTGCCAGCACTTCTTCAGCTCCCGGGGCAACACCAAGCAGCGACTTCGCTAATGCTCGTTGCTGATAGGCTGCATCATCGCCCTCATTGAACATCAACAATGCCGGCGCAATCGCATTTACTTTGACCTGAGGCGCAAGCTGACGTGCTAGAGAAAAGGTCAGATTTTCAACCGCGGCTTTTGATGCGGCATAGGCCTGATGTTTTTCACTGCCAACACTGGCAACAAAATCAGTAAGGTGAATAATATCTGCCACACCCGAAATCACAGGATCACTCGGCAGATGCTCTTCTTGGTTATTGGAATTGGTTTGCAGGACATGAGCCTGTAACAGCGGCAACAAGGCCCGATTTAACAAATAGGCGGCTCTGGCGTGGATATGAGACATCGCATCAAAGACATCCGCATCTTGTTGTAACTGCGCCAAGATTATAGATGCTTCAACGGCGACTGTCGTTGGTAAGTCTTTTTGCCAATCAGATGCGTTGTGAATGATCGCCCGTAGCTGCCGGCAATGATTGTTAACGTTAAGGACAAAATCCGCCATGCTTTGAAGATCAGTGAAATCAGCTTGCAGACAGAAGACACCTGCAGCCATCAGCTCATCGACTGCCGGATGGCGGGTACGATAGCTGATAATGACCTGATAGCCCCGTTGCTGCAGCGCCAATGCGCAATATAAACCGACCCGCTGTGCAGCGCCGGTAATCAAGATGGTATCCCGCATGAACAACTCCTGGTTATGTTGCGGCGGACGCTGTAAGTTCTTAGTAGCTCTAGGCTCTAGGCTCTAAGCTCTGAGCACGAAGCTTGATGCTAGCGTTTATATTGAGTGGGACAATAACCACGGTTCACTTCAGCCGGCCGCAATTGCAGATGTTTTGTCACCCGACCGGCCATCCGACGTCGCCACAACCGAAAACTGCTGCTTTTTAATTCACGCCGCATCAAGTACACGACGGCACTTTCGTTCAGTCCAAAACTATGTGCAATCGCTTCAAATGGCGTACGATCTTCCCAAGCCATTTCAATGATACGGGACAGTTCAGCTGCCGTGAAGTCTGGGAGCAACATGGGTAGCGATCCAATAAATAAGGTTGTCGAAGATACGCGGTATAATGATCAGTAGATCAACACAGTCTTAGGGGTATCAAAAGGGTAGGAAAAGAAAATTTGCACCAAAGCCTGTACTTTGGCGCAGTCGGTGAAACTATCGAAATAGTTAACCAGGCATTTTCATCCAGGCTGCACACCAGCCGTTCTTATTCACCAGTTTTCCTGGGAAAATATTACAAGGACGCCATTCAGCGGCAGCATCACCTTTGATATGCGCGCAGTTGCTGCACAAGGCGCCTTCCACTGTAGATTTATTAACATATTTCATCGCCATTGCTAACGGGTCATCCAGTTTTATTTGTTCATCCGCCAAAGCGCGCAGACTGACACTGCCCATCGTGATACCGACTAAAGTACTGGCGGAAAGCTTTAAAAAGTTACGACGATCAATTTGAGACATAAATTCACTCCAGATGTTTATGTTTGTTTCTTTAACTTGCAAGTTGACTGTCAATGCTGTCGCATGAAAGCGACAGCAAATCACAGTTATTATAGGTACGATTGGAAAGACACTATGGATGATTATCAACATTCAGAAAAAGAAGGTATTGATCCTGCGCATATAAGTATTCGGAAAATCACTGGCTGGTTGGAAGTTGTCGCCGGCCAGAAAATACCATCAGACTCAACAACAACAATATCGGCGTCACCACCAGCTGAATAAAAGGATCGGCTTCAATTCGTAGATTCAGCCACAATAACAAACCCCACTGCAACACCAACGCGATTAACTGGATATGAAATAGTTTCATCCTAAACTCCTTGGTTTATTTGCCTCTGCTGTTCACAACGGCTCCACAAAAGCTACTTTACAGCGCTGACAAACTGACCTAAAGTGTCAATATTGACATTTAAAAGGCGATAAGTGACATTATGATTCAAGTCAGCATTGTGCTTTATCCTGGAGTTGCCAGTGGCCAAGTCTGTGGTATCGCCGATTATTTTCGCTTTTGTAATGACTTGGCACGCTTTCAACAGCCGGACATAACTGAACCGCTGTATCAGGTGCAGCTGATGGAAATAAACAATCAGTCACAATTTCAGGCTGGGATGATGAATTTCCAATGCCAGCCGCTGGATTTTCAACATTCTCAACTCATTGTTATCCCGGGCAGCTATGCCCATAACAGTGCAGAACTCAAAGTCGTCATCTCGATGTTTGCTCAGGCACGCCAGCATTTTTTGGATGCTTATCAACGAGATATTCCGATAGCTGCGAGTTGTAACGGTAGTTTTGCGTTGGCCGCAACCGGTTTACTTGACGGTAAAACAGCTACCACCTGTTGGTTTTTAGCCGAGTTTTTCCGTTATTTCTTTCCTAAAGTGCAATTGCAAGTTGACCATAAAGTTGCAGAGCACACTGGACTGTATACAGCCGGAGCAACCAATGCTTATATTCAACTTTGTTTGGCACTGACGCAGCAGCTGCAAGGAGGTCGTTTTAGTCAGCAAATGGCGAAAATTATGTTGACCGATCCGCATTGCAGTTCCCAAACCCCCTATTTAACACTGTCGCAAATGACGCCGCAGCGTGATGAGAAAATTCAGCAAATTCAACAGTATTTACAAGACCACTTGGCAGAAAACATCGAGCTGACACA
>JAHJNE010000255.1 GCA_018820995.1 Gammaproteobacteria bacterium
ACTGGTATCTGGTTAGGTGTTTTTGGTGGTTTTTTAGCTTTTGTGGTGGTCGAAGTTATGTTGTGGTGGCTACGTTCGGCCATCGCGACCGTCACGCAGTTGTATCAAAGTGACTTTGTGCTCAACTCTCTGACGATGCAAGAGTTTGGTTGGTTAATGTTGATTGCGGTACTGCTCGGGTTGGTTGGGTCTTATATTGCGGTGCGTAGTCACATTAAAGCGATTGAGCCTTAAGAGTGGCACGTGACCACAAATCGTGGTCCATCAAATTAAAAGAGTGCTGACAACGATGTCAGCACTCTTTTATCTTTTCTCTCACTGTACCTATTGGTTTATGAATGTTATTCGCTACCCGCAGTCAGCAGCAGGCCATGTGCCCACTCCACCGCTTGCAGATAATGCGGGCTTAAATCGATAGGTTTCCCAAACCACTGCTGACTTAGCCGTTGCTGCAATTCCCAGTCTGCTTGTTCAAACGCTTTGGCTAATTCGAGGTACTGTCCCAGTTTACCTTGATGGGCGACCAATGCTGTTTTAATTTCCGGAAGAATAGGTAAATCTTCCAGCAAATCCTCCAGGGGTTGTTCCAGCAGGGCATCAACTAATGAAAATAAGCCCGTCAAAAAAGCGGACGGTGGGTTTTCCGGGTCATTATTCATCTGCGCCAGTAAATCACAGAAGCGGGCGCGGACCATCGACATGTTCAGCAACTCACTGCCGTTGTCTTCACTGAGGTTAGCCAACGCCAGCAACGCAATAAACTTTTTCAGTTCAGCCTCACCCATATAGACCATGGCGTGTTTTAGTGAGCCAATCGGCTTTTCCCGGGCAAAACTCGAACTGTTCACAAATCGTAGTAGCTTGTAGGACAAACCTAAGTCGCGTTCGACGATGGCTGATAGCTGGTCAAAATCAAGTTCAACTTTGCTTGATTCTGCAATCAACAGCAGCAGATTTAATTTACTGCTGGCAATTTTTTTGTGTTTCAGCATTTCCGGCCGCGCGAAAAAATATCCTTGAAACAAGGTAAAACCCAGTTGTTGTAGTTTGTGGTATTCGGCCGCGGTTTCAACTTTTTCAGCCAGTAAGGTCACTGGATAGTGTTTGATTCTAGAAATGTATTTACTGATTTGCAGCATGTTAAATTGCTGAACATCTACTTTTATGATGCTGACATAAGGCAGGAAAATATCCCACTTCGGTTCAAAATCATGATCGTCCAGCGCGAGTTGATAGCCCATGCGGTGCAACTCACGGCAGGCGGTGAGCAGCTCGCGGCTGATCGGTACCGTTTCAAGAATTTCGATCACCATGCTTTTTGGGTCAATCGAAGTCGGGAAGTGGTGAATTAACGTGTCAGCAGAAAAATTTATAAAAGCTTTTCGGCTGCCGGTAATTTTTTCTACCCCCATCAATAGATGGTGTTCAGTAATAAGTTTTGACGTGGCTTCGTCAGCATTAATATTTGGAAAACAATTTGCAACACCATCCCTGAATAACAACTCGTATCCATACAGGTTCTTCTCGGCATCCAGTATTGGTTGCCTTGCCATGTAACAGTACATTTGACCACTCCTACAGCAGGATCGGAAGAGGCTATCGCGCAGAGATATATACCCGTCATCCTTGAAGATTTGGGGTTGTTGCTTTCGCTCGTTCACCCAAGTCACATAGACAACTATTTGACTGGGGCTTCACTCGTTCGGCGCCTACCCTAATCTTCAATGATTTTGGGTATAGTAGCTTTTGGGACAGTTTCCCTGGGCAGCCCACTTGTTGTTCTCATTTGAGCATATCGTAAAAAAGCATAACCGCTATATGCTTTGATATTCTCAAAAAAATCTGTTTATAAGATTCGGGTCTTAAAAGCAGTGGAACTTCGGTTAGCACTCTCAATCAAAGAGTGCTAAGATGAGTCCACTTGATGAAAGCAGGAGCTATGTAAATGACTAAAGCATCCCTTATGACCATGTCTGTCGCCGCCAGCGGAAGCCTTGAGGCTTATACCCATGCGGTGAGTAGTATCCAGATGTTGTCTGCTGACGAAGAACGCGCTTTAGCTGAGCGGTTGCAACAAGATGGTGACCTGGAAGCAGCCCGTCAATTAATCATGTCGCATTTACGGTTTGTGGTGCATATCGCCCGCAGTTATTCCGGTTACGGTTTACCCATTGGCGATTTAGTGCAAGAAGGTAATATTGGCTTGATGAAAGCCGTTAAACGTTTCGACCCGACCGTGGGTGTGCGTTTGGTGTCATTTGCCGTGCACTGGATCAAAGCTGAAATTCATGAGTTTGTGCTGAAAAACTGGCGGATTGTCAAAGTGGCAACCACCAAAGCGCAACGTAAGCTGTTCTTTAATCTGCGTAAAGCCAAGAAAAACTTAGGCTGGTTCAGCCAGGAAGAAGTAAAAAACGTCGCCGAATCTTTAGGTGTGCCGGAATACGAAGTACGCGAAATGGAATCGCGGATGAGTAATCACGATATGCCATTTGATGCTCAAGACGATGATGACGAAGGAGCAGTTCATGCCCCGGTATTTTATCTGCAGGATAAATCATCTGATTTAGCGAGCAATTTTGAAGAAGATCAAACTGAAGGTGCTGCCGTTGATCGTCTGCAAGCTGCGGTGCGCACTCTGGACGAGCGGAGTCAGGATATTATCCGTGCCCGTTGGTTAGATCACCATAAGCTGACTTTACAGGAACTTGCGGATCGCTATTCAGTTTCGGCAGAACGCGTTCGTCAGCTGGAAAAAAATGCCATGAAGAAGCTTCATGCTGCGATGGTTGATGCATAAGTACCAATGATGTAATTCCAGATTCCAAAAAGGCAGCGTAAGCTGCCTTTTTGTTGATGTCTTCCAAACAATGCTGACTTTTAATCTTTCAAAACTTTAAATCGTTATTCTGAGCCTTAGATGTTGATTCTATGCACATTGCGTCACATAGACTGCGCCTTTATCTCGTGTCGTGGCAACAGTTGTTGTTCCGTGATGGCGCTGTACTTTTACCGCTTCGTGTCTAGCGCATCAGTAGCAGAGGCGACTCAAACGTAGACATTGATTTCACTTCGATTGCCTGTCGATCTTCAAACCAAAGTTGCCATTCTGCGACCATAGACGTTGCAGGGACCATAAAACCCGGTAAATCAGCACGATAAGGCGGGTGCCATTGCAAAGGTTCGATCATCGCTCCGGCTGCATACAAGATGTCAGGACCGGCTTTGAGTGGATGTTTATTTTTTGCTGTGTGAACCAGACTG